>JABITN010000019.1 GCA_018700525.1 Opitutales bacterium | reverse complement strand
GGCGGTCTTGAAGTCGCCCTTTTCAAAGCTTTCATTTCCGCGGATGAGGTGTTCGTCGAGTTGGGCTTGTTCCGAGCAACCAGTGAAGAGGCCAATAGGCGATATCGCTAGAAACAGAAAAATAGGTAGCGACAGGGTTTTCATGACTTTTGAGAGATCGGATAGATGATCGCGAAAGTTAGTGATAATGTGAAAATTGGTAAAAACGGCTGGAATTCGCTGTAAAATTCGCGATCCGTCTTCGTAGAATTACGCCGAGACTAGTAGAATACAAAGGGATTTCCTAAGGTTCAGAGATTTGACTCGGAGTGTATAGGAAATAGATTTGGGTATCTGAAGTCTGAGAGGCGAGAATGAATAGAGTCCGCTGAATGACGCTACGAGGCACCGAGTTTAAATTAACCGTATAGGTAGGGTAAGCCACGAAGAAGAAATAAGCAAATTTTGGCTATGGGACGGCATCTCGAATAAAAACTATGTCTTGGCGTATTTAGTCCTTCTCCTCGACGAAAGGCTTAGGCTCGTAGATTGAGCAAATAATCTCATTTAGAAGCTCCTTCGCGTCCTTCCCGGTTAATTAATCTCCGATCGTAGCGATAGGTTGCTTCTCTTTCTTCCAAAGCCAATAAAGCAAAGTAAAGAATGGGATGAGCGATAGTCCGAAAAAGAAGGGACCGCCTTTGTGGTGAATCCAGTGGTCGATCATGTGTGGGCCAATATGCACGCAAAGATAGCTGATCGTGGAAATTCGGAATGCATTGCGAACGATGGCGAGAGGAATGACAAAAAAGACAAGGAACCACCGCTTCCATTTCGAATTGAGAAATAGCTCGCCCGCCACAATACTCGTGATTACGAGGACCAAACTGGATCGAATGCCGCTGCAAGAAGGAGCGACGTGAATTTGAATGGTGGAGAGTTCGAACGTGAGTGGGCCCGGGCGGAAAATAGAGATATTCGCCGACTTTACCATTTGGTAGGAAACTTCCGCAGAAGTGTATTGAAAAAATGTGTTTGCCCATTCTTGAACGATTAGCGGCATGGGCACGAAAAAGATTAAGAACCACAATGAAAAGCTCTGTGTTCTCAATACATTCGGTCCAAAACAGAAAAGAGCTGCCGCTATTATCAGCAGGACATAAGCTAGGGTTGATGCCGCCAGGCCATTTTCGACTGAGACGAAATCGGTGGTCCAATAATATGCAGATAAGGCAGCGGCAGCGATGGCAGTAGCGATTGCAAGCGTTTTATTAGGTGGTGTGGCTACAGGTATTTCGCCTTTTTTGATCCAAGCGAAATAGACGCTGGCGACTGGTATAAGGATGAGATGCGAGTGGAGGTCCGTGTTCAGGGCAAGTTGAATCAAACCATAAAGCGGCTTGAAGAAGGCCAACGAGGTCGCGACAACCGCGAAGGCGAATCGGCACGTTTGCGGTGCAAGCGATTGCCAATGGTTTATTGTGGTTTGCGAATTAATAATTCTTAATGGGTCAAGTTGTAGAGTTAGATCGGTAAATTAGGGGTTCTTCTTAATAGTTAAATCGATTCAATGCCAAAAATATGAATTGAGTAAAAGGGGAAGTGTTTTAACCACTGAGTATTATCAAATCGCTAATCACTTATTACTAACGATCGAGAAGCTCGCTAGCAGTTGATTGCAATCATTAGGGTTATTGTCTTCTCGGCATAGTCCAATAAAGACGAACAGCAGCCCAATCTTCTTCGCGAGAACATTGCATGGCCCTTGAGCGACGCACGGGCAAATCTTCAATTAGAAAGAAACAATTAGCAATCGAGCGCGTTTCCGCTAATATCGATATCCAATGCTAAATCCTGATTGGTCGCTCGAGAAACCGAACCCGTTCGTGTTCGTGGAATTCTCATTTTTGCGATAAAATGCGGAAACGTTGATTCTGTTTGCGAGTTGCGTGCTCAAATCCACTGAAAAGGAATCGTAATCATCGGCTCTTCCAACCACGAAGTTACCGAGTAGCCCTAGATAGTCTGACGACCGCTCTCCATAGGAAACTGTTAGATTGAAGCGGCCTAGCAAGCGTTGGTTTAAACTCAGCGTTAGGGCTTCGGTTTCGTTATTGAAATTGCTGAAGTAGGAAGCGCGTATGCCGCGGGAAAGATTGATGCCTATTGTTGTGTAGTCAAAAGGTTTATACTGAAGGGAAGCGTTGTAGGTTGGGTTTTCCTCTTTGTCGAAGCCAGGTGCATCGACTTCGCGAGAATCGATGCCACCTTGTAAGGATGCTCTAAGTTTTTCGGAAGGATTGAATCCGAAACGCAGCAGGAATTGCATGTACTCTGTGTTCAAGCCAGGATCGACGTCGGCATAGCCCCATGTGAGGCCGATAGAAGAATTGACAACCGAGCTTGCCTGGTGACGCAGCCAACCTGAGGTTGACCATTCGCCAACATCGGAAAAGCTACTAGTGGATCGCAGATCCTGATCTGCACTTAAATCGAGATACCACGTAGAATTGAGTTGGCGTGAAGCACTTAGAGTAGTCCCAAATATTTCCTGTTGGGTTTGGCTTCCGGTTTGGACAAGCGAACCATTTGAATCGCTGTAAGTTTGGTTGAAGCCGATACGCCAGTCTGCAACCGCGAAGTCACTAGAGAAGTTTGCCGAATGGGAATCGGTGTCATCGAAAGCGGCATTGGAATAATAGGTCCATGTAGGGCGATAGCTAAACGACCAAAACTCTTGGTAGTCGAAAATCAAGTTAAGGCTGATGTTCTGAATCTCTGAATCTTGTTCATTTCCTACGCTTCGCAATAGGTTGTTGGCGTCGGTGTATTTGTAGTTGATGCTAGGGCGAAAGAGGACGGGGCCGACTTGAAGAGGAGTTGACTCACGTGATGCAGGTGACAACGCGCTAAAGGATGAGGTGGCGTCATTGCTTGAAATACGTGATTCGCGCGGAGTCTTTGGAGTGTAGGAGCTCGAGGAGCCCTGGCCTATTGCTTGGATTGCAAAAAAACAAAGCGAGAGAACAGTTGCTGTTAAGCGGAAGGCGTAAATCGGAAAAAGTTTCACAGTAAGTAAGAGATCGGATTTAAGTTATAAGAATTAAGTAGCAAAGAAAATAAAGATCGCAAAGTTCTTTGAGTTTGTCGATGACGCGTGAAAAGAATTTTAAGATTCTACACAAATGACGTCCGTTCCATTCGCTCAATCTTGGCCTAGTTCAATCGCGAGGGAATGTTTCGGGAGACCTTCGTTGGGAACGCTTTGCCTCCGTTGTGGATTGTCTGGTTGTAGACCCTTATCTGCTATAGCCATAGCGTAGAGCTCCTTATTTCGGTCTCGGCTGATTATGGGTTTCGAAAAACAGCAATCGGAAAATTTTCAATTGCGACGGCATTTTCACCAACGCTCCGTCAAAGCCTAGCACCGACGCTACGCTTTGATTACTTGCCCAGATCTGACCTCCACGCCTGTCATTGCGTTCCGAGTATCGACGATTGACGGACACCAATTTGCCAATTGCAAATAATCGACTGCGTCGTGAGAAGTGGAGATGACCACCGTGTCGAAACTTTCGAGACTACGCTTATCCCAGGTGATTGACTTTGTACCTGCCCATTGAGCGTGTTCACGAGTCATTGGTATGACCTGAACGTGCGGGTCGTAATAGGCGACTTCCGCTCCTTTGGCTTGGAGCTTTTCTAATAGAATATAGCTTGGCGATTCCCGGTCGTCGTCGACGTTTGGTTTATAGGCGAGGCCTATTACCAGTACCCTACTGCCGTTGATCGACTTCTTTTGGGCGTTGAGCGAGTCGGACACCTTGCCAATCACGTAGTCCGGCATGGCGGTATTGATCTCGCCTGCTAGCTCGATGAAGCGCGTGTTGTGCTCAAATTCTCGAGCCTTCCAGGTGAGATAGAAGGGATCTATGGGGATGCAGTGGCCGCCCAGTCCGGGGCCCGGATAGAAAGGCATGAACCCGAAGGGTTTCGTTTTGGCCGCATTGATCACTTCCCAGATGTCGATGTCCATCGCATCGAAAATAACCTTCAGCTCATTGACCAAGGCGATGTTGACCGAACGGAAGATGTTCTCTGTTAGTTTAGTCGCCTCGGCCGCCCGGCAGGTGGTTACCGGTACCATCGTTTGGATGGCTTGAGAGTAGAGAACGATAGCCTTTTCCAGGCATGCGGGAGTGAAACCGCCTACAACCTTGGGGATGATGGCGACTTTGCTGTCTGGATTGCCCGGATCTTCCCGTTCCGGCGAGAACGCTAAATGAAAATCCAGACCAGCGACCAAGCCGGAGCCCGATTCTAGCGCTTCACGAAGCTCGGTATCGGTAGTCCCAGGGTAGGTCGTCGACTCGAGAACCACAATCGATCCCGCCTTTAGGTGCGGCGCGATCGCCTCGGCGGATTTCAAAACGTAGGAAATGTCCGGTTCGCGATTCTTATTAAGAGGAGTGGGTACGCAAATGATGGCCGCTTCGCACTCGCTCACCCGAGCAAAATCCGTAGTCGCTTCAAACCTTCCACTGTCGACAATTTCGCTCACTGCAGTCGACCCGATGTGTTTGATGTAGCTCTCGCCTCGATTGAGGCATTCGGTCTTTTTCGGGTCGATGTCCATACCGAGCACGTCAACGCCTGATTTGGCAAATTGAATAGAAAGGGGGAGACCAACGTATCCCAGTCCGATGATGGCAGTTTTCATAAAATTTAATTAATTGGATTTAGGTTCTTACTCAAAAGCCAACGCCCGAATGGGCAATAACTTAACTCAAACGAATCAATGATTCGCTTGAATGCTCTATTAATATTTGGTGATCGAACCGAAAATCTGTTTAAGAAGAGCTAGTTGTTTTCACTTTGCGAGTCAGCGATCCACGATTTTGATTTCAGCCTCGAGGCAATCGCAAGTTTCTATGGGTTTGAGTAAGGCTCGCTCCGAGCATCGTCCAAGCTCTTTTATAACCGGGCGAGGCATATTTCCACAAGAATCTGCCAGCTCTCGCGATTCTGGTTAGAAAGTTCGGGTCTTCAGGATAATTAGTGGGTTAGATGGTATTCGATTCCATAGTACTACGCTGCGAGCAAGTTCAATTTCGGCAT
>JABITN010000076.1 GCA_018700525.1 Opitutales bacterium | reverse complement strand
TGAGCGATACGCTCTTTAGCTACGCTCTCCATCGATTTGATAACCGCAGTTTCCCAGTGATGGTGCATGTGGATTAATTTTTTCCAAAATAGCCAACCGACGATTGCGGTTGAAATTAGGAATGCGAAGAAGGCCGATCCAGTGGGGAAGTAGGGCGCTGCAACAAGGAGAAATACGGTTCCGTAGACGAAAAGCAGGATGATGAGAATCAGGCCATTGAAAGCAGAGCGATAGTAGCCTTGCGAGAATTGTTGGAACGCCGGGCGACTCAGGGCAGTGTCCGAGAAAAGCCATACCAATACGTTCATATTACGCATCGTATCTACGAGAAGAGGTAGGCTTGCCAGTACTGATAAAATGAATATCGATTGCTGAAACAGCTCTTGAGACATGGGGATGAAATGAGGAACGGCTATGCGTTCCGAAATGACGCCGGCTGCGATGATGATGGCGGTAATCAGTAGAAAATGGATACCGATGAGGGTGATCGGTTTTTTAGCCAATTTCAGGATTGCGTTTCGACTGAGCGAAAGTCTCATCGTGCCGATCCAGTGAGAGTAGAGCGAACAGAATTCCTTCGCAGCGTTTGGCGAAAGACGGTCGGCTAGTCGAAGAAGTCGCGATTCGTTTTGAGCCAGGTATGGAGTTGCGAGGATGGTTATAAACGCGACGCCGGAAACGATGGACTGCAAGTCGGAGCTCGTCGCCCCGTATTTCGTGCCAATGGCAACGATTACGAAGCTGAATTCGCCAATCTGCGATTTGATGAGCGCCGCCTGGGTGGATTCGTCGGCGGGTTTCCCTGCTAAAAAGAAGCCGAGCCAGCATGAACTGAACTTACAGATTATTACGATGAAGGAGAGTCCCAGTATGACCGGCGCGTTAGAATACAGCGCTTTGGGGTCGATTAGCATGCCTACCGTAACGAAGAATAATGCACTGAAGAGGTCGCGCAAGGGCTCCGTGAGCTGCTCGATGCGTTCGGCTTGTTGAGATCTGGAAAAAATGGCTCCTGCCATGAACCCGCCGAGGGCCCATGAGAACTGGAATTTATGGGCCAATAATCCAAGGGCGAAAATCAGTCCGAGGGCCGCCATGGTAACGATTTCGGTTGAACCCCGTTTTTCGAGAATACGCATGAGCCGGCTTGCTCCCAGTTTTCCAATGAGGAAAACGGATACGATGAATATCCCAATAAAGAGAGTGGACCGGCCAACTGCCTTGATGTCCATTTGCCCTTCGACCGCGATGCCGCTCAGCAGTACGAGAAGCAGAATTGCGAGAATATCTTCGAGTACCAGAACGCCGATAGTCAGGTTCGCGTAAGATTGGTGGAGAATCCCTCGATCGCGAATCAATTTTACGGATACCATTGATGAGCTGATCGAAAGCAGTCCTCCCAGAAACCATCCGTCGATTGTGGAGAGCCCCAGCCAGCGACTGGCTTCCATGCCGAGGAAAAGCATGAGAAGGGTTTGGAGGCTTAGGGCGGCCAAGGCCGGAGCGAATGAGCGCCTGAGTCGGCCGAAGTCGAATTCGAGGCCGATATAGAAGAGCAGGAAAATTACGCCAAGTTCGCTAAGCTCTTGGACATTCTCCAATTCGACGAGCGTCGGCCAAAGGCCCAGATGTGGGCCGACAATGAACCCCGCCGCTATGTATCCGAGGAGTAGTGGGATTTTCAGTCGTTGGAAAATGAGGGCAGCCACAGCGGCCGATAGCATAATCCAGGCGAGATCCTTTAGAATAGAGTGATCGGGCATTAAATAGGCGACCTTCGGATCCAGTTCAGTTGGACTCGACCACATGCAGGCAATTTTATAGAAATTCCTTTTGAAGGCGGTTATTTACCTGAGGATAGGACTGCGGTTTTGGCAAGATGGAGGATCAATTTACCTTCCATATAGTATTCGATGAAGTTGCTGGTCGTGTCTACCCAGTCGGTGTATTCATTTGGCGCTTTGCCTTGGTTTGCTGGGGAGATGAGTTCATGCTCGCCGTTGAACCAATTGCGGTAGCCCCTTTGGTTGTAATTGGAATTCTTGAGAATTATTTCCTTTTCCCTGTGGTCGGAGTTGAGGAGCAGGTAGATGCGGCCATTTTCGTTCACCTTCACATTTTTGACGATATCCTCATTGCGAACGAGGACGGTGTAGGGTCCGAAAATTTCTGTGGAGACGCCAGCAGCCATTAACATGGGAGCGACAAGAATAGCTAAAAGGGAAATGTATAAGCCACGGGTCTGTTTCATTGGAGACAAACTATGAGCTTCTATCTTTAATCTCGCAAGCGCTTTGTGATAGCACTGGCGGAAAAGGCATGCCTAGGTCAGCTCGCCTGTTTGGTTTTCATTCGCTTAATCGTCATGTCCGCATACGCAGGCGTATTCTTGATAGTCGCAAGTCGGACATTCGCTTAGATTTGCATTGAATTTTTCGCGGATGATTTCCGCAGTGGGCGACTCTTTGATTTGGAGTACGACGGGTACTGAATTGCCTTCGGGGAGGGCTTGAGTGGATACGAGCGCGTTATCTTTAGGCGTGAATGCGATCATAGTCGGATTGGATCGATCGCCGCTAATAAGGCTGATTACTTGGGAGTTTGGCGCGATGGGCTGGCTTTGATTGTCTAGGAACGTCAATTGAATCGAGCGGTCGTCGTTGATGAGGAATTCCACGCGAGGATTGACGCTTGTAATGATGCGACCTCCGCTGGGACCGCCTTCCTTCTTTTCGTGATCATTGTCGTGATCTACTTCTCCTTCGTGATCATGCGCGTCTTCATGCGAATGGCCATTATCATCGGATGCGCGCTGCTGGGACTCAGAGGAGCAACCGATGAAGAAGAAGGAGGTCATTGCCGATGCTGTCGCGAGTAATCGGATACGGTAGTTCGTTTTTAGTGTTTTCATAATTTATTGTTTTTCAAGAATGGTTAGTGTAATTTCGCACTTTAGGGTGAATGTTTTGCGGCCAATATTATAATGCCGTTGCAGAAGCGTTGTTTTTGACTGCTTTTCCAGCGGCTTTTCGGCCGAACGCGTAGAATACGGCGGGAGTGATTCCGAGCCCGAGCAAGGTCGAAGTTATTAGGCCGCCTACGATAACGACCGCAACGGGATGGAGAATCTCTTTTCCGGGCTCGTCAGAGGCCAGTATCAGCGGAATGAGGGCGATGCCCGCAGCGAGGGCTGTCATGAGAACAGGCGAGAGTCTCTCGAGCGTCCCGCGTACGATCATTTCCTTCGAAAAGGTTTCGCCTTCGTGTTTCATTAAATGAAGGTAGTGCGAGATGAGCATCACGCTATTGCGCGCAGCAACTCCAGCTACGGCTATAAAGCCGACCAAGGTCGCTATACTTACATTGTCGACCTTGACCAAGGTGAAGGTGATGCCGCCGATTAGGGCGAGCGGAATATCGCAAAGCACCTGCAGCGCGAAGACTGGCGTCGAGAAGTAGGTGTAGAGAAGAAATGCGATGATCACGAATACAACTAAACTTAGTATCGCAATACGCTGGGAGGCTACTTGTTGAGCTTCGAATTCTCCTTCGTAGTTAACGTAATAGCCATCGGGGATGATGATCGCTTCAGCTACGTTCTCTTGTAACTGAGTTACTAGCGATGCCAGGTCGCGCTCAGTCGGATTTATGCTGACCACAAACCGCCTCATTGTATTCTCTCTTTGGATAATATTGGGCCCTTTGGCCTCGCGTATATTGGCGACAAACGAAAGCGGAATACGTTTTCCGCTTTCCGTATCGATGTAGAGTTGTTCGAGCCTTTTGGGAGATTCGCGCCAAGATTCCGGAAGACGAACGACTAAGTCGATAGGGCGCTGATCTTCGTAAAGTTCGGCTACCTTTTCGCCCCCGATGAAGGTCGCGAGTTGATCGTTGAGAGCTCCGGGGGTGATCCCGTATGCCGCCGCGCGATCACGATCGATTTCGATTCGCAATTGAGGGATCGGCGCTTGTTGTTCGATGCGGGCATCTTCGAAGCCGGGGATCTCCTTTGCAATCTGTTGGATCTGCGTTCCGATTCGACGAATCTCGTCTAGTTCGGGGCCGTAGATTTTGATGGCAACTTTAGCCGAAACGCCGCTGAGCATATGACCGATGCGGTCGGCGAGCGGTCCGCTCAGAGCGCTGAACGTTCCGGGAATCGTTCGCATGGTTTGGCGAATGTTCTCCAATACTTCGGCTCGCGAACGACCAGTGGCGTCGGTTTCGAAGTCGATATCGAATTCTACGGTGGATACCGGAACAACATGGTCGCCGCGTTCGGCACGTCCTACGCGTCGCCCGACTTTGCGGACTTCGGGAATGGCTAAAAGAAGCCGATCGGCAACGCCCGAGACCTCATTGACTTGCTTCAGGGAAGTTCCGGGGGCTGTGGTCAAAGCGACGAGCACAGTTTCTTCGTTGAAGGCCGGAAGAAAGTCTTTCCCCATTCTTGGATAGAGGGTGAGCGCTCCTGCCAGCAAAACTGCTCCGATCAACATGACGATAATCGGTTGGCCGAGGGCAAGTCGAAGCCAAGTGTTTTTCAGTATCCATTTCATGGAACGAATAATGAAACCGTCTTTGTGTTCGCTTCCCGCTTTGGGATTGAGCAATAGGGAACAAAGAACGGGAATGACCGTAAGCGAGACGATGAAAGAGGCGCTCATGCTTACGATCGTAGCGATGGCAATCGGAGTGAAAAGCCGTCCGCTGACCCCGCTGAGTCCGAGCAATGGCATGAAAACCAGAATTATGAAAAGGGTCGCGTAAAGAATCGAATTTCGAACCTCGGCTGAAGCATTGGCGATAACTTCAATCCTAGGTTTAGGGTTGGGCGACATAGCATTTTCGCGCAGTCGACGGAAAACGTTTTCCACGTCCACAATCGCATCATCGACAACCATGCCGATAGCGACAGCGAGCCCTCCGAGGGTCATCGCGTTGACACTTACACCGAACCAACGAAAAACGAGAAAAGTGATAGCGAATGATAGGGGGATAGCGGTCAGCGTGATGAGCGTCGTGCGTACGTTGAGCAGAAATAGAAAAAGCACGATCGTTACCATAATGGCGCCATCGCGGATAGCCTCTTCGAGGTTTCCGATTGCGTGTTCGATAAAGTCGGCTTGTCGGAATAAGGGAATGATTTCGACTCCCTCGGGCGCAGTTCGCTCTAAATCCATCAAGGCGGCTTCGACGCGTTCGGTAAGTGCAAGCGAGTCGAAACCCGGCGTTTTTGTTATACTCATTATGACACCTGGGGTACCATTTACCGCTGCATCGCCGCGCATCGGCTCTATTCCCCAAACGACATCTGCGACATCAGAAATACGTATTGGCCGATCTTGTACATGTTTGACAATCGTGGATCCGAGCGCGTCGAGATCGGTTGTCATTGCCAAATTGCGGACCATGATTTCCTGAGGAGCGGACGTCAGGAACCCGCCGGTAGTGTTTCTTGCTGCATTAGAGGCGGCTGCTCTGATTTCGGCGAAACTCACTTCGAGTGAACGCATCTTGTTTGGGTTTGGCTCGATATGAACCTGTTTAACGCCGCCGCCCATCGAGAGTACCTCGGCTATACCAGGAATGCTTTGTAAGCGTCGACGCACAGTCCAGTCAGCTAGCGTGCGCAATTCTGGTGGTTCGACGTTGTCATCTGTCGAGCGAATTCCGACAAGCATAATCTCGCCCATCAGCGAGGCGACCGGGGTCATATAGGGAAGGATTCCTTCGGGGAGGTTCTCGCGGGCGGATTGGAGCTTTTCTTGAACAAATTGGCGAGCTCGGTAGATATCGGTTCCCCAATCGAATTCTACGAATACGAGAGAAAGGGAAACATCCGATGTCGACCGTAATCGCGTTACGCCCGCCACGCCCATAAGTGAGCTTTCGAGGGGTACCGTTACCAGGGTTTCAACCTCTTCGGGTGCTAGCCCGGGGGCTTCCGTTAGAATGGTGACGGTCGGTTTCGTGAGATCGGGAAGAACCTCAACGGGTAACTCGCGAGCGGTTTGTACCCCGAAAAAGAGGACTATTAAGGCGACGGAGAGAATTAGGCCGCGATGGCCAAGAGAGAATCGTATGAGCCAATTAAGCATTGGTAAGTTTCTCCTTTAGTTGGCGTTAACTTGGCTTCGCTTCATCAGTAGGCTGAGAAGGAGCAAGATTGCGAGCAAGGCGGATAGAATCCCGAGGAAGAGGGTTAATGGGCCTTTGTCTCCACCGCCTCCTTCGCTGTTTCCAATTGATTTCCGTGTTTTCTGCTCCGCGGTCATTTCAGAACCATCTTCATTGTGCTCGTGCCCATGGGCTGAATCCAAAGCGGCTTTAAGCGACACCCCGCCATCACCGGCGAACATCAGCGTATAGGAACCTTGAGTGACCACTTCGTCGCCAGGGAAGAGACCGCTGAGGATTTCAGCATACTGTTCATTTCGAGTGCCGATCTTAACTCGGGATTTGATAAATGCGTTTGGCAGGTCGAAATATTTGACGAATACAACCCGATTGATTCCGTCGGTCTGCAACGCAGCCTGGGGCACGGACATGGTGTTGCTCCGCGTTTCGAGTATTACCGAGAACTCGACGCGCATGTTGGGGCGCACCTGTAAATCGGGATTGTCGAGGACGAAGAAGGCGTCGAAGGTACCACTTACAAGATTGGCTTCGGTTCCGAATCGAACCAATTTCCCTTCGAAATTTCGGCTCGGAATCGCTGCGACGCGGATTTGAGCTCGAGTGCCGATGGAAAGTTTCCCCACTTCATCTTCAGGGATGCGAGCGACCGCGTAGACCTGGGAGAGATCGATGATTTCGAAAAGCTCGGTATCGGGCACGACAGGTTTCCCTACGTGAGTATGGCTTTTCATAACCATTCCCGGGAGCGGCGCTTTTAAGCTGATTGTCGGGGGTGGGTTGCCGGGCTGTAGGCTTTCAATGTCGACGATAGCGGCGTTGGCTTCAACGATGTCGCCCTCGTGGGCAGCGAGCTTGATGACGCGACCATGTATCCGACTACTGATTACGCTTTTTCGGGAAGGAATAGGCTCTATACGGCCAATGACGAAAAGGGTCTCGGTGAAATCCCGGTAGTCGACTTCAACGGTTTCAATGCCCAGATTACGCGTGCTGACCTTGTCGAGGATAACCATGTTGGATGCTGACTCTTCGGCGAAAGTCGATTGAAAGAGAATACCGACCGGAATGAACGCGATGGCGATGATTTTGAAAAAGTTCTTTTTGCGTGTATTCATTTTATTTATGGATACGAGATTATAGATTGGCGGCCTTCTGCAGCTGCGGCAGGTCTATGCGGGCACGTTCTAGACTGAGTTTAGCGCGGGCGAAAGATTCTTGAGTGTCTAGCTGGCGCCTTTCGATTCTCAGTAGCTGCTCTTGAGCTCTGAGCAGTGAGACGAGGCTAACCTGGCCGTTTTGATAGGCGAGGTTGGTCGCCTCTAATTGTTCGTTGGCGAGCTTGATGACATTGTCGCGATAGTCGGCGATTCGTTTTCGTAGGTCTGAGGCTTCGTGTTGGGCGTGCTCGATTTCGTGTTGGATACGCAGCTTTATTGCGGCAGCTTTTAGATTGGATTGATCTCGTTCGATACGAGCTTCCTTTGCGTGAAGGTCGCCTTTTTTCCGGAGAGGTACCGGAATGGAAAATCCGACGCCGACGAAGCGATCGGTTCCGAGTCCGTTAGGCTGATCGACGCTGCGTTCGTTTTCCCAAAAGACTCGAGCGGTTATGCTCTCCCAGTTTTCGGATTCGGCGAGGGCTATTTCGGCTTCTGCTGAATGGGCGTCTAGCACTGCGAGCTGGAATCCCGGATGGCGCTCGAAGATCGAACTGTCGAAGCCTGGGAGGCTGGTGTTGGTATCGATCGCAGAGGCGGTTTTAAAATTCACTTCTTCATCCAACGTCAGCCCCAGGAAAGGCGCTAGAGAGTGCGTCAGGTGATTGCGTTCGTCCGTTAATTGATCGATTTCCTGTTCCAAGGCTCTGAGTTCGAGAGTCGTTTGATTTGCTTCGAGGATGGAGAGTTCCCCTCGTTCGGCCCGCGAGTGAATGAAGTCCGATATCTCGCTCGTTTTTTCATGTATGCGTTCTAGTAATGCTATTCGCGTATCGACGATTTGGATATCCAAAGCGATTTCGCTAATGCCGTTGGCGATTTCAAGTTCACTGGAACGAACTTCCATTTTGGCCTTAGCGATGTCGACTCGCGAGACGGCTTTGGCTTTGCGGAGACGATTCGCAAGGGGGAATTCTTGTTGAAGCCCGACTCCTAGGGTGTATTCTCCTTCGTTGTTGAAGGCGGAATCAGATGCATAGTTGACGGCTATTTTCGGATGAGGTCGTAATCCGGTTCGAGCGAGTCTGGCTTCGGCGATTTCGATGCCCTTGCGAATGGCTCGAAGATCGGCGTTTTGTTTTAACGCATAGGAGATGGCCGTGGCTTTGTCGAAAGCGTCTGGGATCTGTGGCGTTGTGGTTTGGCCAAATGTTTGGCCATAGAAAATGAGTAAAATTGTTACCGTGGTAATTCGTGTGAACATAGAAAATCCTGATTCGGTGTTTTGGATTCGAGACTGAGTTCATCTAGGAACTCAGGACGAGCGAGGCCTTGGACGGAAATAGGGTCCTAGGCGATCCGGAAACAAAATCAGGATATCAGCAACGAAT
>JABITN010000020.1 GCA_018700525.1 Opitutales bacterium | reverse complement strand
GTCGGCTCATCACATCCTGGGGCTGGAGAAGGTCCCAAGGGTTCGGCTGTTCGCCGATTAAAGTGGTACGCGAGCTGGGTTCAGAACGTCGTGAGACAGTTCGGTCCTCTATCCGCTGTGGGCGTAGGAAAATTGAGGGGTTCATTCTTCAGTACGAGAGGACCGAGAATGACGGACCGCTGGTGTTCCGGTTATCGTGTCAACGGTATCGCCGGGTAGCTAAGTCCGGAATGGATAAGCGCTGAAAGCATCTAAGCGCCAAGCCAATCCCAAGATAAATTTTCCCTTGAGAGTCGTGGAAGACTACCACGTTGATAGGCTGGATGTGTAAGTGCGGTAACGTATTGAGCTAACCAGTACTAATTACTCGATAGATTTAGTTGTGATATTCTACGTTCTGGGCGCTTGTATTACTTTCTGAATTATAAGAAAAGATTTTTAACTTAAACTTCTACACCAATGAAGGCATGCGTTGCTCTGGCAAGACGCAAGAAGAAGCCTCATTTAGACTTTTGGTGATCATAGGCGAAGTGCCCCACCCGTTCCCATCCCGAACACGGCCGTGAAACCTTCAGCCGCCGATGGTAGTGAGACGCAATGTCTTGTGAGAGTAGGTTATTGCCAGATTATGGCCCGGTTTTCCGAAAGGAGAGCCGGGCCCCTTTTGTTTATGGAGTTTACGCGTTTTTGCGTTCGATTTCCGAACGATGGAATGATGCTTGAAAATCGTAATGGAAAACTCATCATTTCATCCGGCCCATGAATCAGGCAGACTTTTCAAGTAAGGAATCGATTGTCATTATACCGAATCTAGGGAGGCGGTTTTCTGGCGTTACTTCTACGATGCTGCAGACTCTGTCTCAACAAATTCGGTTGATCGACTTGGCTGTGTGGGGAGGAGTTCATGTGGACTCAAACAAGTATCCGGTTATCGGGTTCTGGAGATTATTGCGGATAACGAAAACGCCTCTTTCAGATGATCGACACAGAGTTTTCCATGCTAGACGAAATGTAGAAATGCTTTGTGGGATTATTCTGAAGTATGTTTTCGGTCGTCGATTAAAGCTTCTCTTTACTTCGACTGCTCAACGAAATCACAGCAAATACACGCGAACCTTAATTCGTTATATGGATGCGGTTATAACGACCTCCAATAGAGCCGGCCGATATTTGGAAAAGCCGGCGGATTTTGTAATTCCGCATGGTATTCGAATTGATCGATATCCTTGCGAAAGCAATAAGCAAGTTGCGTGGAGCCGATTGGGGCTTGTTGGCGAAAAGGGTATTGGGATATTTGGACGAATTCGTCCTCAAAAAGGCGTCGATTTGTTTGTAGATGCGATGATTGAATCGTTGCCCCGGTTCCCTGAATATACGGCGGTGATCGTTGGCAAGGTTACACCCAAATTCGAGGGTTTTGTTCGAGACCAAAAAGCGAAAATAAAGGCCGGTGGACTAGAGAAACGATTTTTATGGTTGGGTGAGGTCGATTTTGAGAAATTGCCGGAACTCTATGGAGCGATGTCTATCGTGGCATCCGTTTCTCGGGTAGAGGGGTTTGGTTTAACCTGTTTAGAGGCAATGAGTTCCGGAACGCCTGCGATCGCTAGCCGAACTGGAGGATTTGAATTAGTGGTCCGGGATGGAATAGACGGAGTTATTGTGGATTGCTCGAATTCATCTCAAATAGCATCGGCTTTCTCTCGGATGGCAGGGGATCCGCTGTTGTTGCAATCTATGAGCCTTTCAAGTCGGAAGCGTATTGAAGAATCATTTACTATAGAGCGTGAAGCACTAGAATTAGTGAGGGTTTATAATTCGTATTCAAATATTAAATTCAAATATTGATACATTTAAATCCTGTTGGGGCTTTTTGGTTCTCGAACGTAATTTCCGTTTATAGATATTTGGAGATTAATTAATCGGTTCGAGTGTTCTAATTCACCTGTTGATCATAGAGATTTCGATACAATTTGCAGCGATCGTATAGTTCTGTATGCGAACCTTCGTCGTCGATTTCACCGTCCTTGAAGACGATGATTTTTCGGGCGTTCCTAATCGTGCTGAATCTGTGCGCAATAATGAGAACTGTCTTGCCAACTACGAGTTGGTCGAGGGCTTGCTGGATTTTCTTTTCGCTTTCGGAATCCAATGCCGAGGTGGCTTCGTCGAGGACGAGGATAGGCGCATTTCTCAAGAAAGCGCGAGCGATCGCGATGCGTTGCTTTTGTCCGCCGGATAAACGAGTTCCGCGTTCGCCTACGATCGTATTGTATCCGTCAGGTTGGTCCTTTATGAATTCATCTGCAAATGCTTGCCGTGCCGCCTCTATAACTTCCTGTTTGGTAGCATCTTGCCTTCCGAGTCGGATATTTTCGGCGATCGTATCGTCAAAGAGCACGGGGTCTTGCGAAACGACTGCTATGTGTTGGCGTAGGTCGTTCGTTCGGAGGTTTCGCAGATTGTATCCGTCAATAGATACAGTGCCGCTATTAACGTCGTAGAAGCGTGGAACGAGGTTGGCGAATGTGCTTTTGCCTGCGCCGCTCGGTCCGACTAAAGCGCATACGCATCCGGGTTCGATGGTCGCGGAAACGTTTTCGAGAGCTATCGCGTCACCGTATGAAAAAGAGACGTTTTTAAATTCGATTTTTCCTTGTATCGATTCTATGGTTACGGGATTGGAGGGTTCTTCGATTTGAATTGGCTCCAAGGTGATCTCTTGAATGCGTTTGAGCGATTCGGATCCTTTTTTGAGCTCGCCGGCTAAATAGCTGATCCGCTTTATTGGCGAGTAGCTGAAGTAGAGAGCGGTAAAAATGGCGATAAATATTTCTCCCGGTATGCCTTGATGATAGCCGATAACAAAAGCTGCCCCAAGACCGATCGAGGAAATGATTTCAACAATCGGAGAAAGTGCAAAGGTGTACTTGACTACTTTCATTTGCGAACGGAAGAGTTCGCTTACTTTGTCCGAAAAACGAGCATTCTCTCGACCTTGAAGATTGAAGGCGCGCACCTCTTTCGCTGCGCCAATATTTTGCGTAAGGTCACTGGTTACATTAGAAAGTTCTTCTTGTTGGGCTTTTGCTTTCTCGCCGAGTTTTTTGGTGAGTTTTCTAACTGGGAAAATGACAAGTGGAAGGAGAGCGATACTGCAGTAGACGTAGACGACGCCATTGTTTTCCCAACCTTCGTAGGCGAGCATTGCAACGGCGCCTAAAAACGTGAGCGGAGCAATTGCGAGGTCTCGACCTGTTATGGTGAGCGCGTATTGCATCGCTTGCGTGTCTGATGTCAGGCGAGCGATTAGGTCGCCAGTTTTCTTCGTTTGGAAAAAGGCTATCGGAAGTCGTTGGATGTGTGCGAATAGGTCTCTCCTTAAGTCGCGAATAACGGCGAGTCCGGCGAAATTCAGGTGATAGGTGCTCAGGAAAGTGCAGACTCCAATAGTCAAGAATAGGAGAGGAAAAATACTCGCTATAATAATGACCTCGCTGAGGTCACGGTCATGCGTTCCATTGAGGACGATTCCGAAAAGCTTTTTCGCGCCTAAGGTTATGCCGGCTCCGGTGCACAGGCCAGCGATTGCTCCGATGAAAAGCGCGAAACGAACGCGCCGTTTGTAAGGGCGAAGTAATTCCAGGAAGAGCTTTAGGTCGTTCAGCATAGTCGGGATCAGACTGACGTTTGACAGTATGGATTCAATCTTTTGATGATTTCACGTCAAGTGCGTCCCTCAGTCCATCGCCTAGGAAATTCATGGCGAAAAGCGTGAGAGAAAAGAAAAAAGCTGGGATCATAAGGAGCGAGGGGAAAACCATCATTTTCTCGGCACCTTCCTTTATAAGGGTGCCCCAGGAGGCGTTGGGAGGTTGAACGCCAAGGCCGAGAAAGCTCAGCGTCGATTCTAGAAGCATGACGGCAGGAATGAGTAAAGTCGCGTAGACGATGACAGGACCGAGGATATTCGGAGCTAAATGACGTAGTATGATTACGCTCGTCCGAACTCCGGTGGCTTTTGCGGCTTCAATGAATTCTTGGCTCTTTAGGTTAACGACTTGCCCTCGAACGATACGAGCCATTGTGAGCCATTCCACCGCTCCAATAGCCATAAATATTAGTAGTAGTTGGTGGTCGGAACCTTCGAAAACGACCATGAGTAGAATGACAAGAATCAGGAAAGGAAGAGCGTAGAGGATGTCTACAAGTCTCATCATGAATGCATCTATTTTGCCCCCCAGATAGCCTGAAATGGAACCGTAAAGTACACCGATTAGGAGAGAAACGAAAGTGGCTAGAAAACCGACGCCTAATGAAATACGACCGCCTTGGAATATTCTCGCCAGAAGATCGCGTCCGTGACCGTCTGTACCCAAAAGGTGGATTATTGGAGATTTTCGAAAGATTATTCCGCTAATATCAAGCGTTTCACCCGAGCTTATACGAGTGACATCGCTTTCGGGTTTTTCGGCATAGAGATCCGAGAATTCTTTTGGGGTAATTATTTCGTCAGGCTCAATTGCTTCTGGGTCGTAGCGCACCTCTATGGCCATTGTGAGTGGAGGTGTCGCGCCGAACGACAATGTTTGGAAAGTGGGAGAGTGCGGGTAGAAAAGTGGGCTCGCATAGCAGAGTAATACCATGACACTGAATATTCCGAGGCCGAACATTGCCAAACGATTCTTGCTGAGCTTTCGCCAAGCATCTTTCCAGGGAGATCGAGGGTGAGCCTCGGTTGAGGGGAGTATGGGTGTGCTCATCCGTATCGAAGTTTTGGGTTTAACATAACCTGGACGATATCGACAATCATATTGGCGATAATTATGAGAGCTGCGTAAAATAGAACAGTCGAGAGAATCAGCGAATGATCTCGGCTAAGGGCAGCTTGGATGAAGTGCCTTCCGAGACCTGGTACTTGGAAAATGGTTTCCACTACGAACGAACCGCTAATAAGGCCGGCCAACGCTGGACCGAAAAAAGAGATTACGGGCATTATGCCACCTCGTAGCGCGTGCACGAGCACGACTGTGGTCTCGGAAGCACCTTTTGCACGGGCCGATCGAATGTAATCCATGTTTAGTGCCTCGAGCATACCTCCTCTAGTAAGTCTGGCGATATAAGCTGCATAGAATAGTCCCAACGTGAGGGCTGGTAAAATTCGATCTGACCACGAGAACCAGCCTGAAATATTGAGCCAGCCCAGCCAGACGCCAAATAAAAGAGCCAGAAGGGGGCCAATGACAAAAGTCGGGAGGCAAATGCCAATCATGGAGAAACTCATCGGAGCGTAGTCGAGCAGCGAATTTTTTTTTGCCGAGGCCAGAATACCTACCGGTAATCCAATCGCAAGCGAGACGAACATTGCAAGTAGACCAAGTTCAAGGGAAACGGGAAACGTGTCTTGAATAATGTCCTTCGACGTGAGTCCTGGATAGCTGGTTAACGGTGGGAAATCGAAGGAGATATGTTGCCATAGCGTCCTGAAATATTGGATATAGGTGGGGTCGTTGAACCCGTAATACTCCATTTGCTGTTCGAGGATATGAGGAGCGACTTTCCGTTCCTGGCTGAAGGGTCCGCCTGGAGCAGCCCTCACCATGAAGAAGGTAATCGTGTATATGGCCAGCAGGATAGGGATGGCTTGACCTAAGCGAATGAGGATGAATCTCAACATATTCGAATTCGTTGCGTTCGAAGGGGCGTTTTTTGTGAGTTCACCTATTCGAAGTAGACGTTTTTGTAGTTCCGAACGTCCATTGGGGTTGGATGCCAACCTTTGACTCGTAAATCGATGCGATGATCTTTAACGTAGTAATAGATGGGGATGATTGGTAATTCATCGAGGATGATCGATTCGGCTTTGGCAAGAATATCAAGTCGTTTTCGATCGTCGTTTTCCATGTAGGAACTGTCTACTAGCGAGTCGTATTCGGGGTTAAAATACATTGGATCGTTTTGGCCGCTGTCAGACTTCAATATTCGCAGAAAAGTGTCTGGGTACATGTAGTCTCCAATCCAGCCTTTCCTTGCAATCTGGTAGTCACCTGCAGCTACAGTATCGATGAAGACTTTCCATTCTTGATTTCGGATTTCAATATCTATTCCAAGTATTTGATTCCACATTTGCTGGATAGCTTCGGCTATCGCTTTGTGGCGTTCGAGCGTGTTGAATAGAAGCGTAAATTTGGGGAATCCCTTGCCTTCTGGATATCCAGCTTCGGCCAACAATTCGCGAGCTCGTTTAGGATTGAACGTTTCCATCGGCTCGGGCACATAACCTGATATTCCAGGAGGAGTAAAGCTCGTTGCCGGGAGTTCGCCTCGCTGAGTTACGCGTCGAACAAGGGATTTGCGGTTAATTGCGAGGCTGAGAGCTTTACGAACATTAGGATCGTTCAATGGCGGGACAGTGACGTTTAAGACGTAGTAGTAGGTTCCCAGATAGGGATCGATTCTCAGCGTTGGCTCATTTCTCTCGAGGTATACTGGTACGAGGTCTGCTGGTACTTGGTAAGTGAGGTGAAGGCCGCCTGCGTCGAACATTTGGTTTTCTGTATTCTCGCTCACAATTGGGAAGAATTTGATGCCATTTAGCTTTATGGAATCTGAGTCCCAGTAACCGGGATTCTTTTCGACCTCTATGATTTGGTTCATTTGCCAATTCTTGAGTTTGAAAGGGCCGTTTCCTACATATTCTTCTCGTATCCAATTGTTAGATGGATCGTCCATCTCTCCATATTTTTCGACCGTCCGTCGGTTGACGGGAAACCAAGAGGTGTGTTTGATGATGTTGTAGAAATAGGGGATTGGATCCTTGAGAGTGATCTGTAGCGTATGGTCGTTTAGAGCTCTGGCGCCGACCTTGGCGAAATCCGTGATCTCTCCTTCATTGAAGGCTTTCGCGTTTTTCATCGAAAATAGCATTTCCGCGTATTGGGAGCCGAGTCGGGGCGAAAGAATTCGCTTGAACCCGTAGATGAAGTCGTGGGCGGTTACTGGTTCGCCATTGGTCCAATGAGTTTCTCGAAGGTGGAAGGTCCAAACCGTGTTTTTCTCGTTCTCCCATTTGTAGGCAATTCCTGGATGTGGTAGGCTGTCATCGGTGGGATGCGGAGCAATGAGGCCTTCAATCAAACTCATGATGACGTGGTGACCGTTCATCGATGAATTAATGTGCGGGTCGAGGCTGTGCGGTTCGCTACCGTTGCCAAGAAGGAGAATACCTTTCTTTATCGCATCGTCAGCGGGAGTCGCGAACAGGCAGGGGCTTAGGAGAAATAGTAAGAGACTGAGGGTTGGTTTTACTGTTTTCATGGCGATAATTTGATGTGCTTGTAAGAGCGGGAGTCTATTAGGGAAGCAGGCCATTGCTCTACCTTGGGACTGATTAGATAGTCTTTTGTTTTCCAAAAAATGGGAATAATGGGCAATTCCTTTCCTAGTAGAGCTTCGGCTTCGGCGAGTTTCGCGAATCGGTCTGCTTGGTTAGCGGTTTTCGTGGAGGCGCTAAGGAGAGCATCGAATCTCGAGTTCTCCCAGCGTGCGCGATTGAAATGGCTGTCGCTTGCCCATATTCCTAGGAAAGCCATTGGATCTATGTAGTCCCCATGCCATGCGAGGTAGCTAAGATCGTAGTCGCCCGCGTCTAGTCGCGCTAGGAGGGATTTGAACTCCATATTTTGGATCCGGATTTTGATACCGAGCTTTCGTTGCCACATGTCTTGCATGGCTTCGGCGAGGGCTATCGAAGATTCGCGGGTTGAGACCAAAAAAATCAGCGGTTCTTTCAGGGCGAAGGTTTCGAGCTGATCGCTGATCTCGAAGTTCTCTGCTTGGTAGTCAGGCATGGCCTCGGGGGTAAAGCTCGTTGCTGGTAGTCCTGATTTTTCGATGGCTCGGATTAGGAGTTTACGATCGATTGCTTGGCTGAGGGCTCGCCGTAGGCGGATATCGGCGAGGCGAGGCGATTCGTTGTTCAGCAACAGATAGGTTGTCGCCAAAGCGGGGTCTTTACGCTCGTTTTCCAGATTGCGGCCCATTTGTTCGCTCGGAATTTCTTCAGTGATATCAAGTTGACCTGATTGGAATGCACGAAATTCAGTTTGAGCGTTCTCAAATGGGTAAAAATGAATCGAGCTAATGGATACGGAATCGGTGTCCCAGTAATGGGGGTTTTTAATCAGTTGAATGCGCTCGTTCCGCCTCCAACTTTCGAGGATATAGGGTCCGTTTGAAATGATTTGAGAGCGAGTCGCCCAATTGTTAGCAATGTTATGGAACCCTCCAAAGGCTTCAATACTTGGGCGGTGGATTGGTCTCCAGGACCAGTGTTTTAATTTCTGGAGAAAATAGAGCGTCGGATTTTCGAGGGTAAGAATCAGCGTTTGTGGGTCGGGAGCTTCGGTGCCTACCTTTGTGAAATCAGTGAGCGAGCCTTCGTTGTAAGCTTTTGCGTTCCTGAGATCGTAGAGAAAAGACGCGTTGGCGGCTCCTAATTTCGGATTTAGCAAGCGTTCGTAGGCGTCGAGGAAGTTTTGAGAAACAACCGGTGTTCCGTCAGACCATTGAGCATTGGATCGGAGGGTGAACGTGAAGCGCGTATACGTGTCGTTCGTTTTCCAATTCGATGCAACGCCGGGAAGGATGTCCTCGTCATTGTCTGGCGAAGTAGCGATCAGACCTTCGAATAACGCGTTCAATATGTGAGCTTCGGCCACAGTTGTCGCTATATGCGGATCAAGCGAGTTCGGCTCGGATCCATTTCCGATTCGAAGTGTATTCGAAGTTTGGTGTTCGTTACTATTGGAACAGCCGAAGAAGACTGCTACGGTCAGTAGAAGGGCAATCGCTTTGAAATCGGATCTTGAGTTCATTGCTGAATCTTAGCGAGCAAAGCGGTCGCATGGGCTGCGGCCCCCTCGCCTCGGCCTAGGGAACCGAGACCCTCGTTGGTGGTGGCTTTGATTCCGATTTGATTGGTTTCGATGCCGGCGCTTTGAGCAAGAACGGCTTTCATTTCATCGATCCTCGGGCCAATTTTTGGTTTTTCGGCAATGAGCGAGGCGTCGATATTGCCGATGTCGTAGCCTTCGTTTCGGATTGCTTGGACCACTTCTTTGAGTAGCTCTTGCGAGTCAATATTTTTGTATTTCGGATCGGTATTGGGGAAATAATGACCGATATCCGGTAGTCCAGCAGCTCCCAGCAGAGCATCGCAAATCGCGTGCGTGAGCACGTCGGCATCGGAGTGGCCGTCTAGACCGTAGGGCGTGTCGAAGCTTACGCCTCCGAGAACCATCGGGCGTTCTTCTTTGAAGCAATGGATGTCGTAGCCTTGGCCGATGCGGATGTTCATTATTTTTGTAGAATAAAAATTCGAATGGTTAGGACGTGCAGTCCTTGAGAAGAAATTCTACGTAGGCGATGTCCTGCGGATTAGTGAGTTTAGGATTGGGGCGTTCGTTCTCAATTAAAATTACGGGTATTTCGTTGTTTTCGATGGCTGAAAGATCGTCGGTGATGGATTGCCTATTTGCGATAATCGTTTTGTAGGCGGCTTCGATTAGCGAAAACTTGAAGGCTTGCGGGGTTTCCATGGACCAGATGTTCGAACGGTCTAGGGTTTTGAGGATGTATCCATTGCCCGAGGGCGAAGCATGCTTGATCGTGTCGTTCGTTCGTTTGGCTACGCAGGCCACTTGGCTGTCTCTTGCGGCTTGAGCGACTGCGTTGATCGTTTTCGGTGTGATTAGCGGTCGAGCTCCGTCGTGGATCAAGACGACTTCATTATTAGCGGGGGCAGCGGAAAGGCCGGCCCAAACGGAGTCTTGTCGTTCGTCGCCACCTTGGGCCCAAATGATATTGGAGAATTTGTCCGAAGGAAGGAAGGATTCGATCGCGTGGCGTTGCGGCTCGTCTCGATGGACGATAACGAGGGAATCGACTGCATCGGATTCGGCGAAGGCTTCGATTGAGTATTGAAGCGTTGGCTTGCCGTGTATCGGGAGGAGAACTTTGTCTTTCGCGAGGTCTGCCATGCGCGTTCCCGATCCTCCAGCGAGGAGAATGGCAGTGGCGAACGGCGAGGGAGATCTCATGAAAGCGACGATGCGGTTAGTTTATCGTGAAATCGGTTTGCGTCTTTATCCGAGGTCGCTGCGAATGGCAGCTACTACGGCTGCGGGATTGCTTGCTTGGTAAATCGGTCGTCCGACGACGATATAGTCGGCTCCCTGATCGGCCGCTAGTTGAGGAGTCATGATGCGTTTTTGGTCTCCTGCGTTGGTTGCTGTGGGCCGGATGCCAGGTGTTACGAGTTGGAATTGGTCGCCGTGGGCAGCTTTAACGCTGGCGGCTTCGTGGGGAGAGCAGACGAGTCCGCTCATGCCAGCTTCGTTGGCGAGCGCGGTGAGGGCAATTACTTGTTCGGCGGTGCTTCGATTGACGCCGATTCCTGCGAGTGCGTCGTCGTCCATCGAGGTGAGAACCGTAACGCCAAGAAGTTGGAGATCGGGTTTGTTGTCTTGCTGCGCTTTGACGGCCCATTCCATCATCTCACGGCCTCCGCAGGTGTGGATTGTGAGCATGTCGATAGGCAAGTTGCTCACGGACGCGATCGCTTTGGCTACAGTGTTAGGAATGTCGTGAAGCTTTAGATCCAGGAAGATACGTTTGCCGAGATCGGCTATTTCACGGACGTAGTCGGGTCCGTAGTGGGTAAACATTTGAAGTCCAATTTTGACCCATTCCAGTTCGCCGCCCGACTGTTTGACGAGTTCGATCGCTTGAGTCCGATCTTCGATATCCAGGGCCAGGATGAGCTGGCAGTTTTTTGAGATTTCTAGCGATGTAGCCATAATTAATGGAGATATTGTTAGGGTTTTGCTGCTGCTGGCAAAGGCAAACGGCGTGTAATTCGGATCTGTTTTGGAATGCGGGGAGTTGAGTCTTCGATTTTCCCTAAAATTGTGGGCTTGCGGTATCGAAGCCGGAGACCAGCGTTGGCTTTTGCATTGGGAGACATGATGGAAACCGAAATCTTCAGTCCGGCGAAAATCAATCTGACACTGGCGATTACGGGCAAGCGGTCGGATGGGTTTCATGGTTTGACGAGTCTTGTGGCTCCCGTGTCATTTGGAGATCAAGTGTCTGTTCGGGCGCTATCGGGTGGCTCGAGTATCGTTTTGACGACGAACAATGCGTCCTTGCCGGTGGACGAATCCAATATTGCATGGCGGGCGGCGGATCGGTTTTTGAAGCGATTTGGAATCGAGGCGTCGATTGAAATTCGGATAGAGAAGCGAATTCCGATAGGCGCAGGACTGGGCGGCGGCAGTAGTAACGGTTCGGCGGTTTTGAGTGGATTGGCTAAACTGTTCGATGTAGATGATTTTGAAGCGCTTACGAGTATTGCGACTGAGTTGGGATCGGATTGCCCGCTTTTCTTGCGTCCGGAGCCGTTGATTATGCGTGGTCGCGGCGAAGTGATCGAGCGATTGGGTGACAAGGTGATTGGAAGGATTGCTGGAAAATTAGTCGTTTTGTTTAATCCCGGTTTTGGGATTTCGACGGCCTGGGCTTATGGGAGTTTGGCTGCGTCGCCGCAATTTTACGCGAACGAGTCCGAAGCGGAGGCCGAACTGGCTGAATGGAAACGGGGAGAGCGTCCCTTGGAATCGCTATTGATGAATAGTTTTGATGAAATTATCGGGCGAAAATATCCGAGTATTCCTTTGTTGTTGGAATGTATTAGGAAAGAAACTGGGGCGACCTGTCTCATGTCGGGTAGCGGAAGTAGTTGTTTTGCTTTTTGCGATGGGTCCGCAATTGCACGGATTAGATCGATCATTTCCGATAAATGGGGGCAATCCGCCTTTTTTGAGGCCGCTCGAATATGGGATATTTGATTGACGGAACTGGATGGGCTTTCATCTTGAAGCGGGCGACGAATAGAGGCGGTTTTCTGCGTCTCCATCCATCCTGGCTTAAAGTATTACTCTCGAATTTATGGATTCGAATTCTTCTGAAGAACATCAGTACGTAGGGATAGCGGCATCGCCGGGTATCGCCCATGGCTCGGTGTCTCTTATTCGCGAGAAGGCAATATTCGTTCCTAAGTACAAAGTTGATGAAGAGCAGATGAAGGGCGAGGTATCTCGTTTCGAAAACGCTTTGGTCGAGACCCGTAAGCAAATTCAGGATATCCAGGAGGCGATCCGAGAGAGCCTTGGAGAAGACGAGGCGAGGATTTTCGACGCTCATTTGTTGGTCCTTGAGGACAATGCTCTGATTGACGAATCGATTAGAGAAATGAAAGCGACCCACGAAAATATCGAAGCTTCGGTGTGGGCGGTGGGGAATCGGTTCATCGAGGCATTGGCGAAAATCGACGATGAGTATTTGCGTGAACGAGCGAGTGATATTCGCGATGTTTTGAGGCGGTTGCTCAGTAACTTGACTGGCCAATCGCTCGAAGGGGTCGAGGGTCCGGATGAGAAACATGTTTTAGTAGCGCACGATATTGCTCCGTCAGATTCAGCCTCGGTTAACAAGGAGCATTTGCTCGGTTTGGTGACGGATGCAGGCAGTAAGACGAGTCATACCGTAATCGTTGCGAGGTCCATGAATATCCCTGCCGTTGTCGGCCTTGGAGATATTACTCAAAAGGTGCGGCCCGAAGACGTAGTATTGGTTGATGGATACGAAGGTCGTGTTATTGTCAATCCGAGTGCAGACACGCTTTTAAAGTATGGAAAATTAAAGGACGAACGGACTTCGATTGAAGAGAGGATGCTCGTTCTTTCGAAAGAAGCTTCTCTGACTCAAGACGGTTACCAGGTCCAGTTGATGGCGAATATCGAATCGGCTGCGGAAGCGAAGAAGGCAGTAGAGCTAGGAGCGGATGGGGTCGGTTTGTTTCGTACGGAGTTTTTGTTCATGAATGTTCATTCATTGCCTACCGAAGAGGAGCATTTTCAAGCTTATCGCGATTCGGTTGAGGCTATGGACGGCGCGCCGGTCGTTATTCGTACATTGGATCTCGGTGGAGACAAGATGCCTTCGTCTTCGGAGTACGATATGGTGGAGGAATCGAATCCGTTTCTCGGATACCGAGCGATTCGGTATTGTCTCGGGCATACGGATGTTTTTCTAACCCAGCTGAGGGGTTTGCTGAGAGCGAGTGCGTACGGAGATGTTCGTATCATGTATCCCATGATCAGCGGAGCCTTCGAGTTGGAGCAGGCGAATGATCTCCTTGAACAGGCGAAAGCGGAATTGAGGGAAGAGGGAATCCCCTTCAATGAAGGTATAACTTCCGGGGCTATGATTGAAATCCCCAGCGCTGCGATTGCTTGCGACACCCTAGTGGAGGGATCTTCGTTTTTCAGTATCGGCACGAATGATTTGATTCAGTACATGATGGCGGTCGATCGATTGAATGATCGAGTGGCCCACTTGTACGAACCCACGCATCCCGCGGTGCTTCGCACTTTGGATATGATCGTGAAGGCGGCAAAAAGTGGCGATCTGGGCGTGAGCGTTTGCGGCGAAATGGCGGGCGATCCGGTGTTGGTTCCGCTGCTAGTGGGTTTGGGGATCGATACGTTGAGCGTCACTGTCGGCGCTTTGCCCAACGTTAAGTACGTGGTGCAAAACATGAGAATCGAGGAGGCTCGCGAGCTCGCTAAAGAAGCTTTGTCTGAGCCTGATGGTTCGAAAACTTACGAACGCTTGCTTGAATTCTATAACTCTCGCATGGCGGAGTTTTATTGAAAAGGTCAGCTCAGCTGGCCGCTCGTTTAATTCCGGTAGCGAGCAGCGTTTCGAAACCTGGTTCTTGTCTTTCTTTTGAAACGATCGATACGGAAACGTTTTCGAAACCGGAATCTTTAAGCCATGAGTGCAGCTTGCCTTCGGAGAATCCGAGCCAGGTGTCCGCGTAGAGTTCGCGGGCTTTTTCGAAGGTATGGGCCTTTAGGTCGAGGATTACTATTCGGCCATTGGGCTTTAGAATTCTAAACGCTTCGTCGATCGCTTTCTCTGGATGGTCGGCGTGGTGTAGTGCTTGGCTGAGCAATGCGATGTCAACTGTCTCGTCTTCGAGTGGCACGTCTTCGATGTCGCCAAGCAGGTATTCGAGATTTTCTAGTTGATTGGCTTTGGCGAGCTTTTTGCCGACTTCGACCATTTTGGACGCTCGGTCAATGCAGTAGACTTGTTCGGCTTGCCTTGCGATTAACTGAGAGATCATGCCTTCGCCCGCACCAAGGTCAGCGACCGTTACTCTGGGGAGGAGGTGAAGCAGCATATGGCCGATTCCCTCCCAGGAGCGCCCGGGACAATAGTTTTTGCCAAGGCGGCCGGCGATGAGGTCGAAATATTCTTCGGCAACTTTGCGGCGTTTTTGGATGACGCGTTCTAGGTTCCTCGTGTCTTCTTGGAGTTCGGCAGAATCAGCGACGGCTTGGATGGCGGCTGCGATGAGTTGTGATTCGCTTGAACCGAGGCTTGAACGCAGGGAGTAGAAGCTTTTTTTGCCGTCGCGCCGGTCAATAACGAGGTTGGCTTGCCGCAGAACCGAGAGCTGCGATGAAATACGCGACTGCGACATTTCGAGGGCTTCTTGCAGTTCTGCAACGGAAAGTTCCTCTTGGCGAAGTAGAGCGAGAATTCGAAGCCTCGTTGGTTCAGCGAGAACCTTAAGCGTATCCCAGGCGGGTTTCATTAAGCTGAAAGTAAGAAGGAAGATTGATTAATTAAGAAGCCAAAAAAACCGCGCAACCTTTCCAGGAGGCGCGGTTTGAAAGTACTTTACTCGGGATAGCGATTAGCTGCTGGCCACGACATCGACGTAACGCTCGATCGATATGATCTTGAGCATGCTGTCGACGCCTTCGATATGCAGTTCCACTTCTTCGCCAGGAGTTTTGCCAAGCATGGCTTTCCCGAGGGGCGTTTTGTAAGAAATGATCTGCGCGTCGGGCTCGCTGTCCCAGGCTCCAAGGATTGTGTAGGTAATCTCCCTGTTCGACTTTTCGTCGAGCAATTTGACGATACTGCCGATGCCAACGTTTTCGGTACCGATTTCGCTGAAGTCCGAAATCTTCGAGCGCTGCAAGTCCATTTCCAGCTTGTTACGTCGAGCGAGCAAGAGACCTTGGTCTTGTTTCGCCATCTTGTATTCAGAATTTTCCTTCAAATCGCCATGCTCGCGGGCGACGCCGATAGCCTTGCTGTTTTCCGGAATCTGCTTGGATACGAGATCGTCGTATTCGGCGACTGCATTGTCGTAACTTTCGCGGGAAACGATGAGAGCAGTGGCTCTCGTTTCCTCGCCAGTTTCCAGTAGCGATTGCACCGCCGGGAAAATCTTGATGAAGCGAGCGAGCAGAGATTTTTTGGTCAATTCCTCGAAGCCTTGGTTGAGAAGCAAGTTGTTAGCCAAGTCGCGAGCTGTTTCGGAATCGGCCTCTGCGAGCAAATCGGGAATCAGCTCCTTGTCTTCGCTCAGAATATCCGCGAGCGGGATTCTGCGGGAGGTTACGATTTGCAGCGCTTCGTAATCGATCGCGAAGAAAATCGCGTTCAAGAGCCGGGGGCTGATCATTGGGCGAACCAAATTACCGTACTTGCGAGAGTTGCGGTTCTTAACGATCCAAAGGAGAACCGGTTCCTTTAGGTTCTGCTCGGTCTGCCAACGCTCGAAGGTTTCGAGGATGTCTTCTTCGAATCCGTTTTCGAGCAAGAAGTTGACGGTGTCCGTAGTAAATTTTCCGCTGCTGCTCTTGAGGAGGCTGAAAGAGATGTCCTTCCAATCGGCTGGGTGCGCTTCTTTTATGAGTTTGAGAGCTCGCGTTTGAAGATTGGTCGCCAATTCTTTGAGAAGTAGGTCCAGTCCCTTGACGTCGCTTACGAGATCGCTGAGCACTGGTTCGAATTCGGTGAAATCGACTTCGAGAATGGTGGCTAAATCATTGCGAACCCAAGCGCCCTTCAGCTTTTCGGCTGGAGTCAATTGGTTACTCTCCTTGACCGCGGTAGCGAGTCCGTGAAGGACAACGGCGAGCTGTTCTTTGATCTCAGGTTTTTCCTGAACGATTTCGAGGAGTTTATCCGAGATCGCTACGCGGCGTTTGGCCGATTGCGTCTGCGCATATTCTTCGAGCAATTCGTCTTCTATACTGACGGGATCTTCCCGTAGTACGTACATGCCGGTTTTACGTGGCGGTACGGCTATGCGTGGATCCTTGGCGAGAATTTTCTTCGTTGCGGTCCACCATTTCTTGAACTTGGCGACGTCACCTATTACTTGCGTAAGAATGCTCTCTACTTCGATCGCGCTCGTAGCCCCATTTGGGTATTGTTTGAGCAATTCGACGACTAAGTCTGCTTGCTGTTTCGAGACCATGGCTTCGATGGCTTCCGGTTCCGTCTCCTTACGAGCAAGCAAATGCTCTGGAGGCAGCACCTGCATCGTCGCGACGCAGAAGCCGGGATCCATGCGATGGCCTTCTTTGCCTTCGAAATCGATGATCAGCTTAGCGCTGGCATCATCGTATTTCTTGATCTGGCCGAACCCCCAGCTCTGGTGTATACAGTAGCTTCCGGGCTGCATTGACTCGAGCTTTGCCTGTGCAGGCTTCAACTCGGGTTTCCGCGTAATGAGTTCTAATACGGCTTCTTCGTTCATTTGAAGTTAAGAGACTAAAAGTTTAAGAGAGGAGGGTTTTTAAGGAGTTGTCAACGAGCGACTCTTAGACAATCTAACCTGAGCATTTGAAATGAGCGATTCTTCTTGGAGCTGGGCGGCTGAACTAATGTCCCGATTTCTTAAAAAACCGGCCCGTCTCCAGCATTTGCTGGAACGTTTGCCGAGTGTGATGGACCCTGGAACGCGACGGCGGTGCCAGTTTTTGTTATACGGAACGGTGCGGCATTGGACTTTCTTAGAGGAAGGGTTGGACGAATGGCTCAAAAAGCGTCCGCGAGTGGGATTGAGAGCGGCTTTATTGGTAGCGACCTTCGAGATTATGACGGATCCGGAGAAGGGGCCACAGATTGTCGACCACGCGGTACGCGGTATAGGAAAAAAATACAGTAAATCCGAGCGTGGTTTGGCGAATGCGGTCTTGCGGAAGGTGTCGACTCGCATGTCAGAACGACTTTCGACGGTACCAACGGATGCGGCGACGATTGCGGTTCGCTACAGTCATCCGAGGTGGATGATCGATCGTTGGGAGCAGGAGTTCGGCTTCGAAGGAGCTTTGCGGATGGCTGAATGGAACCAGAGAGAGCCTGATCTTTATGCGTTTTCTTTTAAAGAGGGGGCTCCGTTGGAGATCGGCGAGGCGTCGAGGTGGGAGCGTTATTCGAATTTGACGAATGAGGCGTGGCCGGCGGTTCAAGAGCAATTGGATGCGGCGACGATTTACATCCAGAATCCCGGTGCTCGATTGGCTCCGGAGATGCTCGCGAAGTTTTTCGAGAAGGGCCGCGTTTTAGATATGTGCGCTGCTCCGGGTGGGAAGAGCCTGTATTTGGATAAAACCTTGGGCGATGCGGCGAGTGAGATAGTCGCTTTGGATTTGGCGGGCTCGCGTTTAGAGCGGTTAAAATCGAATATGTCCAAGTTTGGTTCAAAACGCATACGCGTTATGGCGGGCGATTTGTTTGAGGTGGAAGTGAAATCGACGGGTTCATTCGAGGCGGTTTTCCTCGATGCTCCTTGTTCCAATACGGGAGTCATGCAGCGAAAACCTGACGTTAAATGGCGCCCGGTAAAAGAAGACTGGGAGAAGTTGACGGTGCTTCAGGAACGAATGCTCGATAAAGCAGCTTCGTTAGTTGGCGAGCAGGGATTGCTTTTATACAGTACCTGCAGCATCGATGGAGGCGAAAACGAAGGAGTGATCGATCGTTTTCTTTCGTCGGCTACCGGGCAGGCGTTCGAGCGTCTGGAATGTTCGACTAGCCTTCCTTGGGAATCGGGCCACGACGGATCAGGCGCTTGCGCGTTGCGCCGTCGTTGAAAGTAGGGTGCGTTTTAATGAGGGTCGCAGGCCGCTGTTTGCGGTTTCGGATGAGCTGATTGGAGCGCGTTGAGGCCAATCAGTCTATCAGCGCGGACAAAACGCGAGAGCTACTGCTTGACTGGATTCGGGATCCGAGTGCAGAGATAAACGGCGATCGCCGTAATAGCTGCTCCGGCGATGTAAAGGAAGGTCGATCCAAACCACCAGAAAACAAAACTGGCTAGGATTGGACCAATCGCTCTGGCCAGTGATCCAATGGAGCGAAAAGCTCCTAGAGCCCTACCTTGTTCGGATTCCGATGCGAAAAGCGATACCATGGACGTGAGGGTTGGGCTGCAGAGCCCCATCCCGAATGCCATGAATCCGAGACCTATGTAGAGAATGGATACCGAAGGAGCGATTCCTAAAATGACAAGTCCGATGGAGACCAGAGCGAGGCCGGCAGTTGCGACGCGCCGCTCGCCGAGCTTGGGAGCCAGGCGGCGCACTAGTCCGCCTTGAACGAGGACTAGAATAAACCCGACGAAGACCATCATCCAAGCGTTTTGCGTGGGATTGAATCCGAATCGGTTGGCTCCTAAGAACGTGAGGGTAAATTCCATTCCGGCGAACGCGAACATGAAGACAAAGTAGGTCAAGTTCGTTTTAGCAATAGAGGGAGAAAGCTTTTCGCGGATGCGAGAAATTGGATTTCGAGAAGAAGCCTGGCCCCGCTTTTCCGCTGGCAAGCACTCGGCGAAGCGGAGTTTAACCCAGACGAAATTCAAAAGAGCGATAGCAGCGGAGACGAATGCTACAACCGAAAATGGATTGATCCCGTAGGCTTCCCACTCCGGGTGAGATTCGAGGAGATTGTATTGACTGCAAAAGCCCCCTAGCGCTGGGCCGATAATGAAACCTAGTCCAAATGCGGCTCCGACCATACCCATACCTTTGGAGCGATTCGCTTTAGTCGTCACGTCGGCGACCGCTGCGGTGGCGACGGAAATGTTACCGCTCATGCAGCCTCCGATGAAGCGGGCGATGACGAGTAGAAGGAAAGAGCCTGCGAATCCCCAAATTAGGTAGCTGACGAAAACCCCGAGCGTAGTGGTGATGAGAATAGGGCGTCGGCCGAATTTGTCGGATAGATTTCCCCAGATCGGAGCGAAGAAAAATTGGAGGACGGAGTAGAGCGAGCCGAGGATGCCGCCGAAGAGGACTGGCGTGAACCGTTCGCCGGCCCCGGTTGCTTCTGAAAATGAGTCGAGCGATTCGGTGAGCCCGAGCAGAATTCCGCTTTGGCCGTAATGTTCTAGAATAGCCGGGAAAAGCGGGAAAATGATACTGAATCCCACCAGATCCATGAAGATTGTCAGGAAAATGACTCCCAGGGAAAGGGGTTTCGCGGCGGAATTGGACTGTGAAGCTTCGTTACTCAAGAGCGTGGATTTATCGGCGGCTCATCGGGCGAGCGCAAGTGTATAGTCACGATTGGCGGCACCGAAATCAAGAAACGATAATCCCTTTTGCCAATGCGAGCAGGTAGTTGAACTCTTCCTTGTTGAGGCCGTTGCCGAAGGAAGTCTGCTTGAAATCGGATATGGCTATAATCTCTCGTTTCGATCCCGTGTTGGATGACGAGCCTTTGCGTTTCTTCTTCGAGATAAACAACTCCTTTAATTCCTGTGCGGGAATATTGACCGTTTTCTTGAAGGGCCATCCTCGGGTAACCTGAAACGACTGATTGCTGATCATTGCGGATTGCTTGGCGAAAAAGGAGTTCCCGATTAGGGTGACGAGGATGAATGTAGGGATACTGAGAAAAAAAGGGCGAATATTGGAAAGAGAATAGCTCCTGGAGAATCGCTGTCGAAATCGCAGAACATAGGATAGCGAACACGCTGATCAAAAAGGCTTCGAAGAGGCGGATTAAAATTATGGCAATAGCAAATCCTGTATTGAATCCTGTTGGCGGCACGTCGACTTGCAGGGTGATTCCGTCGTAGTGCACCTTGGGTTTAAGTTTAGGGGGCGGTTCTGGGATTTCGTTGGTGGTCGCTCCGGTTTTGAATTTGTTCTTTACCGATTGATCGAGTGAATCCGCTTCTCGAATACGAGTCATTCCGGTTATACGGTCATGGATCGGTAGCGAAGGGAATTTTGAGAGGCGTTCGGTTTCTTTGCGGGCTTCCAGTTCGTTTCGCGATTGCGAGATATCGAACGTTTCTTCGCCTGCTCCATGAAGTCTTATTGGGTAGACTGAAGGTTTTGCGGCGCGGCGCGAGTGCCGGCACTATTTCTTAAGCTTTAGATTGCTCAATTCTTCGGCGGTCCAGGGTAGGGATCGATCTTTGTGGGAATCAATAGTGGGGCGTATTTCCTTATCCGATACGATGTCTGCTTTGTTTCCCCAGGCGGTTCGGATGTAGCTCAGAACTTGAGGAAGGCCTTCGCCTTGAAACTGAGGCATTGCACCGTGACCAGGCATGACGCTATTCCAGTCTTCGCCTTTGACAGTAATAGGTCCGCTGATTCCGTGTTGGACGATGAGTGCTAGTCGTTGCTTTGATTCGGTAACCCATGACGAACCATTGAGCGATGGTGCTAGGCCGGCCATTCCATTGCCGTCTTGTTGGTGACAAGCAACGCAGGTTGCAGCGTAGATCGATTTGCCTGATTCGACAAAAGCGAGCTGTTTTTTGCTTAGATTGTCGAGTGGGTTGTCGCTGACTTTGCCGGGCCAGGAGAAGGTTTTGGCGAGGCCTTTGGTGTCGATCTCTGCGTTTTTCGGAAGCGAATCGATAAATGCGTAAAAGGCTTCAGGGCGTTTGCCAAGTTTGATTGGTCGGGCCTCGGGGCGTCCGGCTGTTTGGGCGAGTCCGGCGATAAAGGCGCTACTTTTCCAGTTGCTGTAATCGCTTTGTTGAAGGAGCTCTACTAACTGATCGAGAGAGGCGGTGTCGCGTTTTTCGAAGAGTGCTCCTGCGAGTTTGCCAAGAACGGCGATGCGGCCTTCGTCGTGAATCCATTTTGCGTCGCCGAGGACTAGCGAAGCGAATGCAGTCTCGCGTTCGGATAGGCTGGATACGATTGCATCTTCCATGTAAAGATTCGGCAGGTCGGGATGAAAGATGCGTTTGATCGTGTTCAGGACGAATGTCTCGTCTTCAACGGCTGAGAGCGATTGGACTGCCTGGAGGCGTACGCGAAATGCGGGGTCTTTCAGGCTGGCTGCATAGGCGTTCAGGAGAGCAGGGTTGATCTTCGTTTTGGCGAGTTTAGATTCGCCCGTTCGAATGGCGTGTACTCGTACCCATTCGGACGGATTGCGAAGGCCCCGCGTGATGGTGTAGGCATTGATGGCTGAACGGCCTTCGAGACTCCAGAGAGCGTGAATTGCTTGAAGCTCGTTTTTCGAGGAGACGCTTTTTCTCAGTGCAGCGATCGCTTGGTCGCTGATTTCCGGGCGATCCGCAAGCAGGCGTTGGGCAGTGTCTCGTGTCCAGCCATTGTTGCTTCCGAGATCCTCCACAAGTTCTAGATCCGTCTTTGAGGAAAGCTTGGGCCAGTCGCCGCGTTTTGGCGCGTCGTCCGGTATGATGCGATAGATGCGTCCGAGGCCGGTGGGTTGGTCGAGTCCGCGCTCGAGGATTTGTTTGCGAAGGAAGGTGGTGACGAATTCCTTGTGCTGAAGAATGCCGCGATACATGTCGACGATGTAGAGGTAGCCGTCTGGGCCGGAGCTGGCGGCGACGGGACGAAAGCGTTCGTCGGTCGAAGCGATGAAATCGACTTTTCCCCATACGGGATCGTCTTCGGTTTGCTTTTGGGCAGTGAATCCGAATCCGTCGTCTTCGATCGTGTAACGTAGAACGGCGTTGCCGCTTGGTTCGGTTGTGAAGAGGTTACCGTAGAAATTGTCAGCGTACTTATTTCCACGATAGATTTCCGATCCGGAAGCGGCGGTTGTGGTGTTCAGACGGAAGTCGTCGCGCAGGGTTGGTCCGCGATAGCCGCGGTTGACGCCTGGGTTGACGCGGTTTGCGAAAACGCGTTTGTCGCCGGCGACGTTTACGTTGATACCGTTTTTCGAGAGGTGGCCAGGGTTGCGGTTTGAGTATTCGTAGGGTTGGAAGTCGGCCAGACCGGGGTTGCTATTGGATGTATAGAAGAGGCGACCGTAGTCGTCCATGGTAATTCCCCATTGGCCTCGAGTGGCGGTGTTTTCGATTTGAAGTTTGGAGCCGTCCCATTTCATGCGACGCTTGGACTTGGCATTGTAGAGCCAGTTGTCTAGTCCGCGCTTGAGCGCGTTTTCCATGTGTTCGACGGAACCGGTTGCGGCGTAGTTGGCGACTTTGGTTTTCCTGTCAGCCTTTAGGTCGCCGTCCAAATCTTCGCAAAACCAGAGCGTTGGAGGTTCGGCTACGAGAACGCCGCCTTTGACGATAGAAATTGCACGGGGAGTGACGAGGCCTTCGAGAAATGCGGTCGACTTGTCCATCGTGCCATCATTGTCGGTATCTTCCAATACCATGATGCGTCCGATTGGATTGTCTTCATTGTTACCATCGACATCGGGCATGTAGGCGGGCATCTCGACAACGTAGAGTCGACTATCGGCGTCCCAATCGATGGCGACCGGATCGTGGATGAGGGGTTCGGAGGCAACGAGCTCAATGCGAAAGCCTTTCGCTATTTGAATGGATTCCAAACCTTCCTGCGGCGAGAGGATAGGAGCTGCGGGTACTTCGAAGCTTTTCCAAATTTCCGATTGGGTGTCTCCCGCTTTGTCCTTGCGATCGCCCGCTTGGCCCAATGAAGAGGCTGTGGACACGAGAATTGCGAATGTTGCCGTTAGGCAATGGAAAGAAGTGAACAGGTAGCGTGCAGGGCGTGTTTTCATGACTTTCAGAATTTTTGGGTCAGTGAAACAAACACCTGTTGGCATAAGCGCAAGCGTCCTTTTCGAAGGCTAGTCTTAGATTGAAGCCAATTGTTGCGGCTCTCTATTTGTGGTTGTCGACTGTGATGCCTGGCCAGTCGTCGGTACGGAATGGAGTTGCGGGCAAGCCGTCTCGACTGAAGATGTTGCAATCTGGGTTATCGGCCCAAGCGTAGCGAACGGCGGCTGCTTTGTCGATGGCGTCGCTCCACACTTCGATAGTGTTTTTGTCGACGATTCGGGCCTGTGCCCAGACGAATGACTGGTCCTTGCCGGCGATGGAGAATCCGACTGGTTCTCGGGTGTCGAATGCGTAAAGACCTTGCCCAGTGTGATCGAAGGTTAGGGTTATTTTCGATCCTTTGACCTTCATGCGTTTGTAGGCCGGGCTCTGATGGACGATGTTGACGCCATAGTCCTTGGCCAGGGCCCAGCGAGCCAGGCGATTGGCGACGGTATGCTTGTCGCGCGGATGGATGTCTCGGCCTTCGCCCACGTCGATGATTACTGCTTGACCGACGTTTTCGATGGCGTCCATGGTCATAGTTTGGGCTTCTCGTAGTTCGGCCCAATCGGAGTCGGCTGGTTCGGATAGCATATCTCTGAAATTGGCCAGCTGCACGTAGTAGAATGGGAAGACTCCTTGTCCCCAATCGTCACGCCAGCTTTGGATCATAAGGGGAAATAAGTGACGGTATTGGTAGGCACGGTTTGCGTTCGATTCGCCTTGGTACCAAATAGCACCTTTTATGCCGTATCCAATTGTTGGATGGAGGACGCCGTTGTAGATGTTAGCGGGGCGTTGGTTGCCAGTGAGCGGATTGCGGGGAGCTCTCGGACGTTGACCTGTCTTGCCGTTGTCGGTCCAAGTCTTGAGTTTAGCTTGAAAAGTGGCCGTTTCTTTCTCGGTATCGTATTCGTGGGTGGTTTTTTCCCAATTTTCGATGAGCTCGGAATAACGTTTGTCGGATTCGAGAATATCGCGTCGCACCCATGCTTCAGCTGCGGAACCGCCCCACGCATTGTCGATGAGCCCGACAGGAACGCCGAGGGCTTGTTGGAGCTGAAGACCGAACCGCTAACCGACGGCGGAAACGCTAGAAACTGTTTGGGCAGAGCATCTTTCCCATTGGCCATTGAAATCGTTTTGCGCTTCTTGCGTGCCGACTTGGGGAACGGAGATGAGGCGAATTTGCGATGAATTCCCGGTCGCGGCGACAAGATCGCCGTCGTAGGATTTCGATACGGGCCACTGCATGTTGGATTGACCTGAGCATATCCAGACTTCGCCTACTAGAACGTCTGCGTAGGAAAGGGTATTCTTGGCCTTGATGATCATCGAATGCGGGCCGCCCGCGGGGAGGGGCTCTAGGGTGATTCGCCATTCGAGTCGGCCTTCGCGGAATGAGATTGTCCGGCTATGGTGACGGTAACGTGCTCTCCAGAATTGGCCCATCCCCAGACGGGGTTGGCATGGTCCCGTTGCAAGACCATATGATCGCCGAAAACGGAAGGCGTCGAGACGTCCGCATGAATGTTCGATAGAGCGAACAAAGCGGTCGCCCAGAGAAGGATTCGCATTAGGGAAGCTAGCATTTTTTAGGGGAAGAATTGAGTTTAGAAAGGCGCAAAGCTACGATTTGAATAGGGTGAGTCAAAGTGTAATTGAGACTGCTCATGGCAGAATTGCCACTGATTGGAGATTTATGGTTAGTTTAGTCGCTTTCGGTTGCCATTGGACGTCGTTTTGTCTTCTCAAGTGGTACGTTTATGCCTCTTAGAAAAATAAACTTGTTTATGGCATGTGCCCTCGCCTTTGGTGGGGGGATTGTTGGCTTTTTGTGGATTCAATGGGGAGGACTGACTGACTCGGGTTCGAGAGTCGCTTCCTCGGACGTTCGTTTTAATCGAGATATTCGGCCGATTTTTTCGGAAACATGCTTTAATTGCCATGGGCCGGATGAGCATTCCCGCGAGGCGGATTTGAGACTGGATACCGCTGAAGGTGCGTTTGGCGCTTTGGAGGAAGGAGGATTTGCGATCGCGCCAGGCGATCTTGAGAAAAGCGCCGCTTGGACACGTATTATCAGCGACGATCCGGATTTGTTGATGCCACCGCCGGATTCGCATTTCGTTTTGAGCGATCGGCAGAAGGCTACGGTTAAGCAGTGGATTGAGGAGGGCGCGAAATATGAAGAGCACTGGGCATTCGTCGCTCCGGTTAAATCGGAAATGCCTGAGGTGGAAAACGAAACGTGGGGAAGCTCCCCGATCGATCGTTTTGTTTTAGCGAGATTGGAAGAAGAGGGATTGGAACCGTCAGAGGAAGCTGATCGCCGGACGTTGATTCGTCGTTTGTCCTATGATTTGACGGGCTTGCCGCCTTCGCTGAATGAGGTGCATGCATTTCTGGAAGACGATAGTCCAGATGCGTACGAACGATTGGTTGACCGGTTGTTGGCGTCGCCGCATTTTGGAGAACGGATGGCGTCGGCTTGGTTGGACCAATCGCGCTATGCGGATACGAATGGCTATTCGCGCGATGGAGCCCGGACGATGTGGCTCTGGCGTGACTGGGTGATTCAAGCCTACAATGAAGACAAGCCGTTTGACGCGTTTATTCGCGAACAGATCGCGGGCGATTTACTGCCCGACGCGACGCCCGATCAAATTGTGGCGACCGGCTTCAGTCGGAATCACATGATCACTGCTGAAGGGGGCACTATTAAGTTAGAGAATCTGACCAATTACGCAGTGGATCGGGTGAAGACTACGTCCGAGGCGTTTCTTGGGTTAACGATGGCTTGCTCTCAGTGCCATGACCACAAATTCGATCCGATTTCCCAGGAAGATTACTACCGAATGTTCGCCTATTTCAATACCCTGAGTGATGAAGGAATCGATGGGGCTGGTGGCATCAATGCGGAGCCTACGATTAAGGCCCGCACTCCGTATAGGCACTCGGATATAGAAAATGTTCGGGAGAAGCTTGAATCGCTGGAGAGTTTGTTAGCGATTGAAGCCGCAACATTGCAGGGCTCTTGGGAACGGAAGGTTGTCGACGAGCTAAAGCTTCTCGGCAAGGATTTGCGGTTGCATGGATTGAAACCCCTTATGGCGAACAACCCTAATGTGCCAGCATCGATGATTGAGCTGAGGAAGGACAACTCGGTTTTTCTGAAGGAGAAAACGCTCAGTCCTAGAGGAGCGTTTTATTCGCTCGCTATGGAATTCCCGGAGGAAATTAAAAAGGCGGTTACGGGGATTCGAATAGAATTTTATCCGCATGAATTGGTGAACGATGGCTCGCTCGGTTATGGGGATAAAGAAGCCCAGGGAGGGTTTGGTGTATCAGCTGTATCCGTTTCTTCAGGTACGGTTCCTGTTGCTGACTTCGACTTGAATAGCGAAGTCGAAGTGAGCTCTGCAACGGCTAGCTACTCTCATCCGGACTATCCCGCCAGTGGAATGCTCGATCCTCGTTGGCCCACTGCCTGGTCGCCGCTCGGCAAGACAAAGGAGCCCCAGCATTTGACGCTCACGTTTGCTAAACCGGTCGAGCCCGATGCGACTCCCTATTTATCGGTGATGGTAAATTTTCAACAAATTGCCAATGCTGGTCATTTTAAAGTCTTGGCAATGACGGGAATCGATGACGATTCGAATGTGCCCGAGGATATTCGGCGAATTCTCAATGAAGCTCCAGTTGATCGTAGTCGACGGGAAGCGAGACTATTGTCGGAGTATCATGCTCAAGATGATCCTCGTTTGGCGGGTTTGAGCGCTGAGATCGCTATCCACGGAAATCGTTTGCGTGAAATGACGGATGCTTACTCGACCCAAGTTATGGATACGGCAATTGAGCCGCGAAAAACTTACATCCTAAATCGTGGAAGTTACGATGAGCCAGGCCGTGAAGTAGAGCCGGGTGTCCCGGCGTCTCTGCCACCTTTGCCGGAGGGAGCATCGGCAGATAGACTGGGATTGGCTGATTGGTTGGTCGATCCTGAGCATCCGCTTACGAGTCGAGTGGCGGTTAATCGAATCTGGCAGTTGTTTTTCGGGACGGGCTTTGTCGCTACTTCCGCCGATTTCGGCTCGCAGGGCGAATGGCCGAGCCACCCGGAGTTACTCGATTACCTGGCAGTGGATTTCAGGGAGAACGAATGGAGCGTTAAGGTGCTAATTAAGAGCATCGTTACATCGTCGACTTACAAGCAGGAGTCACGCGTTTCAGAAAAGATCGCAGCCTTCGATCCTAATAATCGATTGCTTTCCCATGGAGCACGTTTCCGGTTGTCGGCGGAATCTATCCGAGATAGCGCTTTGAAAACAAGTGGTTTGCTTAACGATTGGATTGGTGGATCAAGCGTGAAGCCTTATCAGCCTCGCGGCATTTGGCGAGAAATCAGTCACTATGGATCGGTAAGGGATCTGACGCAGGTGTACGTGCAGGATCGCGGTTCGAATTTGTATCGAAGAAGTCTCTACACACTTTGGAAGCGTACTAGTCCACCGCCTTCGATGATGGCTTTTGATGCGCCTAATCGGGAGTTGTGTATGATGAGTCGCGAAACGACGAATACGCCGCTTCAAGCGTTGACGCTGCTGAACGATCCGCAATTCGTGGAGGCGAGTCGCGTGTTTGCGGAAAGGCTGTTGAATGAGATGCCAGATGTAGACGGTGAGTCGATTCTGCGCCGAGCGTTTGAAATCGTCACTAGTCGGTTGCCGAGTGAGATTGAATTAGGAGAGTTGGTTGCGGCGTGGGAAGAGCAGTGCTCGTATTTCGAGAGTCATCGAAGTGAAGCCAAAGCGCTCTTGCGAGTGGGAGAATCATCCAGTGATGAAAACCTGGATGTCGTACAGCATGCCGCGCTCGCGGTGATCGCGAACTTGGTATTCAATTTGAGCGAAGCGATAACGAAAGGATAAGCGATGGACCCTTTATTTGATTTTGATAGACAAATGACGCGTAGAACGCTTTTCGGAAATCTTGCCAGAGGGTTGGGAGGACTTGCTTTAGGTTCTTTGTTGCCTTCGCAAGTGCTGCGCGGCGGAGAGTTAGACGGTTCGATGGGAAGTATGTCGCCAGGTCCTGGATACTTACCGCATTTCGCTCCGAAAGCGAAGCGGGTAATTTATCTGTTTCAATCGGGAGGCCCTTCGCATATCGATCTCTTCGACTACAAGCCGGAGATGCGTCAGCTTCATGGCGTGGAATTGCCGGATAGCGTACGTGGAGGTCAGCGGGTAACAGGTATGACCGCTAAGCAATCGAGTTATCCCTTTGTGGCACCGTTCACAGATTTCAAACGTTGCGGTCAGCATGGAACGTGGATCAGCGATTACCTGCCTTATACGCAAAAGGTGGCGGACGATATAACGATTCTTCGCGGGATGAATACGGAAGCGATCAATCATGATCCGGCGGTTACGTATATCAATACCGGATCCCAGCAGATGGGGCACGCGAGTTTGGGTTCTTGGCTTAGCTATGGATTGGGAAGCGGCAATGAAGACCTGCCCGCCTACATGGTTTTATTGTCCCAAGGTTCTGGAAAGAATCCTGGGCAACCGCTGTTTTCGCGATTGTGGGGAAATGGCTATTTGCCGTCCAGTTACCAAGGGGTGAAGTTGGGTTCCGGCGGAGATCCGGTTTATTACCTCAAGAATCCTCCCGGTATCGATCGGACTCAGCGTCGACGCGCCTTGGATCGGCTTGAAACGCTCAATCGGGCTCATGCCCAAGATGTAGGCGATCCGGAAATTCATGCTCGCATCGATGCCTACGAAATGGCGTATCGGATGCAAACGTCGGTGCCGGAACTGATGAATCTGGATGATGAGCCAGAGTCTACTTTCGAGCTTTATGGCGAAGAGTCGCGACGTCCGGGAAGCTTTGCGGCGAACTGCTTGATGGCTCGCCGAATGGCGGAAAAGGGCGTGCGTTTCGTGCAGCTGTTTCATCGAGGTTGGGATCAGCATAAGAAACTGGCGACGCAATTGCCTAAGCAATGCATGGATGTTGATCAGGCTTCAGCGGCTTTGATCAAAGACCTGAAGCAGCGAGGGTTGCTTGACGAAACCTTAGTGATTTGGGGTGGCGAGTTTGGCCGTACCGCTTATAGTCAGGGCAAGCTAGGCGATGAAAACGCGGGTAGGGATCATCACGGTCGTTGCTTCTCCATTTGGATGGCCGGCGGCGGCATAAAGGGTGGGTACGAGTTTGGCCAAACTGACGACTGGGCTTATAATATTCTCGAAGGCGGGGTGCATATTCGCGATCTGAACGCGACGATCTTGAATCGCCTGGGAATCGATCACGAGCGCTTTACCTTCAAATTTCGCGGACTGAATCAACGCCTTACCGGTGTTGAGAAGGCGCGAGTGGTAGACCAAATTTTGGCGTAGGAGCCTGCCACTCGACACGCTCAGAAGTAGCACGGGCATCTTGCCTGTGAACAAACGGAAACAGGCTGCTAGCTTGTGCTACTTTTTTATCCTACTGCATTTCGAGGAATTCCATGACGCGGACGTCATAGGCTTTGTAGCGTCCCATCCATGGAGCCATCAGCTTCTTGGGGTCGGTTGGCCAGATAGCGGCCGATTTTTCGAATACCGCTTCGTCGTAGGGATAGGCTTCGTTTACGTGGTCGAGGGCGTTGATCGCTTGGAGACGAGCCATGACGTTTGCGTTATTGAGAAGAACTTCGTTCAGAACCGGACGTGGGTCTTTCTTGCCGATTCGGGCTAGATGCTCTGCGGCGGCGATTCGAGTCGCGGCGATTGGGCTTCGGGTCAGTCCGGTGATGCGCTTGACGGCTTTTTCGTCTTCGGTTTTGAGAACCATGCAGTTTACTAGGGCCCAGTATTGAATAATTGGATTCTTGTTGCCGAGAAGGCGCGTGAGTTTGGGAAGCGCTTTTTCGCCTTTGTCCAGTAGGGCGTCGGCTGCGTCGATAATCGATTCGAGCGGGTATTGAATTTCGTCTCTTGAGATTTGGTAAGGCGTTTTGCCGGAGCCGCGGCTCCATTCGACGAGCAGAGCTTCGGGTACGAATCCAGAGTCGTGTATTCTCAATAGATGGTCATGATTGGCCTTGCGCATGCGAAGGAGGGTTGCCCGATGCCTGGGGTCCTTGGCGAGGTTATTAACTTCGTCTGGATCGGCTTCTAGATCGAAGAGTTCTTCGAGTGGAGCGGGTAGGAAGAACGCACTTTGAGCAGGGGTTGCTTTGCCTTGCTTGAACAAATTTTCCAGTTGAGGAGCGACCGGGTTCATCCACAGGTAGTTGACGTGCTGGCCAGTGGGGAGGTAGGCGAGGTAGTTGCGGATGTAGTTGAAGTTCCCATCGGTTACGCCGCGTTTGAAGTCGATGCGTTCGTCGGCTCGAGCTCGAAAAGTGTAGGCGTATTCGGGCGCGGCACTTCTTTTTTCGCCGAGGAAAGCGCGGCCTTGCATGTGGGCAGGAATTTTTGCGCCGGCCAGACTAAGGAGGGTTGGAGCGAAGTCTACGAAACCGACCATTTCATCGGTTTTAGTCCCTGCTTTGTGAGGGGAAAGGTGTGCCCACTTCTTAGGGAAATGGATGACGAGTGGGACATGCGTTCCGCTGTCGTAAATGAAACGCTTGCTACGGGGCATAATGCCTCCGTGGTCGGAGTAGTAGAATACGATAGTGTCGTCGGCCAAGCCTGCTTTTTCGAGCTCTTTGAGCTGCTTGGCGACGAATTGATCCATTTCATTGATACGCGTGTAGTAGTTGGCGATGTGTTCGCGCGTCAATTTTGTGTCTGGGAGATAGGCGGGCACGTGGACCTTGTCGAGTGGCGCCCCGGGGCCTACCGTGTTCTTTCTTGGGTGGAGCGCGCTTTCGTGTGTGACGGTTGTATTGAAGATCGAGAAAAACGGTTTTCCTTTTGGTCGGTTTTTCCAGTGTGCTTTGTTGCTGCTGTCATCCCAGCCTGGCGTGCCCTGATCGATATTGTAGTCCTGTTTGCTGTTGTTGGTCGTATAGTATCCGGCTTCCTTGAGATACTGGGGATAGATTTTTATGTTGGCAGGCAAGGGGGCTTGGCTGCGCATGTGTTCGCCACCGACTGATGACGGGTACATTCCAAGAATGAGCGTTGTTCGAGCTGGACCGCAGACGGCAGCGTTCGAGTAGGCGTTCTGGTAAAGGACGCCGTTTTGGGCGAGTTTATCGATCGTCGGAGTTTTGGCGAGCGGATCGCCGTAGCAGCCAATGTACGGGCTGTTGTCTTCGCTGGTGATCCAAAGGATATTGGGGTGATCTGCGGCGAAAAGGGCGCTTGAGCCAATCAGAAGGAGGCAGACGAGTTTGAGGTAGGTAGGTGTTTTCATTGGAATGTAGCGTCCATTATTCATGAAGCCTTGGCTGAACGTGTCTATATTATTCCCGTTTTAAGGGATCTCTTTGGACAGGTCGGGAATTGAAAATACGTGGGACATTTTTCGGGAGCGAAAGGCTTTACGTGGATTGGCGTGCGTTCAACTAAAGAGCGACGATGACGTTTTCGGTCGTCGATCCGTATTCTTTGTCCTCGGATGAGCCTAACAAGTACAGCTTCTCGGCGGCGATCGATGCCCTATCTTCGAACATTGCTTCACGTATTAGTTAGGGTTGGCTTACTCTCGCTGGGAAAGAAAGGTCTTCAGAGTTTATCGCTATTTGATTGGGTTCGGACTGAAAGCGTCAGATGAATGGCTCCGTCTCGATGCAACGACAAAGTTGACCAAAGTCCCTATTTGATTGCGAAGGTGAGTTTGTTTGCAGCAGACCTATACAGCTTCGTTTTGGAGTCCGAGCGAGTTTGGCTAGGCGTTTTGGGCGAAGCGCTTGCGATAGGTTCGGGGGGACTCGCCGATGGTGTTGCTAAAGAAACGGGAGAAAGCGGAAAGGGTGGTGAAGCCGAGTTGGAAGGCGATATCGGTGAGGCTTAAGTTGGGATTCTGCATGTAGAGAATCGCTTGATGGGCACGGTAGTTTTTTAAATAGGCCCCTAAGCTAATGTTGAAATGCTGCCGGAAGACTGCCCGCAGATTACTCTCAGACATGTGGAGGTATTCGGCAATATCGGAAACGCTTTGCAGCGAGTCTGAATTGATGGCTAGGAAACTCTGTATGGCATTTATCAACTGGGTCGAAGCTCGCTTGGCGGTGCTTTGGCTAGCGATTGCAGCCTTGGGTCCACCTTGAAGGCGTTCTCTAAGTTGATTGATTAGGCTAGCCGATTTCAGAATGAGGCGACGATTGGTTCTGAGTGTATCTTGCTGGCTATAGTCCTGGATGATTTCGTTTAGTTGAGCCATTGAGTCGGTATCCAGTGAGATGAGTCGATTTCGGAACGACTCCATGATAACCGGATCCTCTAATTCGAAAGTGATGATGAGCCAAAGGATGTTTGGTTTCGCTAGCTCGGAGTAGTAGTGGAATTGATACGGAAAAATCAAAAAACCCTGCTCGGGCTCGATTCTCCATTGGATTCCATCGACTGTGAGCGAGCCCGTCGTCATCAGATTGAAGACGAGAACAAAGCGGTGATGGGGATAGCTGTCGAAGCTTCGGCGCTGTAGCTCTTGAGAGCTTGTCCGGGAGAAGAGAATGATGTTGCTAGGGATGCAAATGTCCTCAGATGAGCGGCCTTTGAAGTAGTCTTCGGGAGGTCCTAGTTCGAGAGCATTTTGTATGAGTGGCAGTCGCATCTAATCGGAAGTGCTAAAAAATGAATGTATATTGAAAAGTTTTTGCTATGTGAACAATGCTATTCTTTTCCGCTTACCCACCATGGCCCGAGAAGAAGAGCAATTCGAACGTATCCCCACTCAAATTTGTCGCGATTCGGAAGCGGCCGCGCAATTCGTAGCAGGCGAGATTGCCCAGCTGATTAGAGAGCGCGCCAAGGAAGGAAAGAACGCCGTACTTGGTTTAGCGACAGGGTCGACTCCTTTGCCGGTTTACCGCGAACTTGTGAGGCTTCATAAGGAAGACGGTTTGAGTTTTCGCAACGTCATCACTTTTAACCTGGACGAGTACTTCGGATTGTCGGACGAGCACCCGGAAAGCTATCATCAGTTTATGTGGGAGCGGCTTTTCAAGTTCGTCGACATTCCTAAGGACCAGGTGCAGGTTCCTTCTGGGACAGTGGACCGGGCGGATGTCTATGATTTTTGCGATTCGTACGAGAAGGCGATCGCTGAGGCAGGCGGGCTCGATTATCAAATTCTGGGAATTGGGCGGACTGGGCATATAGGTTTTAATGAGCCTGGGTCGGCCGGAGATTCGAAAACGCGTTTGGTGACATTGGACCCACTTACGCGTTTGGATGCCGCACGCGATTTCTTGGGCGAAGCGAACGTGCCGCTTTTCGCTATTACGATGGGAGTGGGAACGATCTTGAAGGCTCGCAAGTTGGTATTAATGGCTTGGGGGCAATCCAAGGCCTCGGTCGTGCGGAATGCAGTTGAGGGAAAGCCTAACGAAAATTTGCCCGCCAGTTTATTGCAAGGGCATGACGACGTTCGTTTCTTTATCGATCGGTCCGCATCCGAAGAATTGATACGTTTTCGCCTGCCTTGGTTGGTCGGTTCGGTTGAATGGACTCCGCGCTTGATTCGCAAGGCGGTGCTTTGGTTGTCTCGCAAAGTTAAGAAGCCGATTCTCAAACTACAGGATTCTGATTACAATGAACATGGGTTGGGCGAGTTGCTGATCGGGGCTGGCCCTGCTTATGGGTTGAATATTACGGTATTCAATCAGACTCAGCATACGATTACCGGTTGGCCTGGAGGAAAGCCGAATGCGGATGAAACGAACCGTCCTGAGCGTTCGACTCCGTTTCCTAAACGCGTTTTGGTTCTTGGATCCGAGCCTCACGAAGATATTCTTTGCATGGGCGGTACGGCGCATCGTTTGAAGAACCAAGGCTCCGAGGTGACGCTGGCGTATTTGAGTTCCGGCAATTTGGCGGTTCCGGATAATTTGGCAAAGCAGACTTTGGCTTTGATGAGCGAACTTGAGCGGGAGATGGATTTCAAGAAAGGCGAGGGGCTTAGCTTGGGGCAATTTGCTGACGTGATTCTGAAGGGAATCGAGGATAAGCGTGATGAGGATAATGACTCGGAAGAGGTTCGGCGTATAAAGGCCTTGGTACGCCGGAACGAGGCGCGCGACGCGGCTCGAATTTTGACGATCGATCGCGAGGCGCAGGAGTTTCTCGATTTACCGTTTTATGAAAAAGGGCGTTATCGGAATTTCGTTACAAGCGAGGAGGACGTGAAGGCACTGGTTTCCTTGCTGGAGCGGAACGAGCCGCATCAGATTTACGTGAGTGGCGGTCTAGCGGATCCTGGCTCGGTATCGGGCGTATGCTATCGATTGTTTTGTGAAGCGATGGAGCAGCTGAAGGATAAAGCGTGGATGAAGCATTGTCGCGTTTGGAGTTATCGTGGCGTGGGTCAGGAGTGGCCGCTTTTTGAAATAGATATGGCGGTGCCGTTGAGCCCTGACGAATTGGTATCGAAGGTCGAGGCGAGTTTTCAGTATCGCTCGCAGCGTAGTCAGTTCCCATTTAGGGCGGCTTCGCATCGCGAGATTTGGCAACAGACCGATGAGGTCAATCGATCGACTGCGGCCGCTTACGACGATGTGGGAATGGCTGAGTATGAGGCGATTGAAGCGTTTAAGAAAATTGAGTTGGAAGAATTACTAGGGTCGTAGGGGCTGATGTTTTTGGTTATGGCGATATTAAAGCAACCTGGATCGGATATTTGGATACGCGACGGATTCTCGATTGACGATGCGTTGAGCCGAACGACGCATCTTGGTATTGGGGCTCATCAGGATGACCTGGAGTTTATGGCTTATGAGGGGATTGCCGCTTGTTACGAGAGCGAGGATCTTTGGTTTTCTGGCATAACTGTCACTGATGGGCGAAGCAGCTCTCGGAAAGGAGCGTATGCCGATTATACGGATAATGAAATGCGGGTGGCTAGAATGGCTGAGCAGCGCAAAGCGGCTGAAATCGGTCGATATAGCGCCCAGATTCAACTCGATTACATGAGCAAGGAAGTCAAGGTGGATGCGTGCGAAGCGGTCGTCGAAGATCTGGTCGCGCTTCTCCGTAAGATGAAGCCGAATACGGTTTACCTTCATCAGCCGGCCGATAAGCACGACGCGCACGTAGCGGTTTTGGGACGCTGTATCGAAGCTTTGCGGCGAGCGGCGGATTTTCATATTCCCGATCGCATAATCGGTTGCGAAGTATGGCGGAGCCTCGATTGGCTGGCGGATTCGGATAAGATCGCTATGGATTGCGGGGCGTATCCGGAACTGACGGAATCATTGAATGCAGTATTCGATTCGCAGATAACCGGAGGCAAGCGCTACGATTTGGCCGTGCTGGGAAGGCGTCGAGCGAATGCGACTTTCTTTGATACTCACGGCTCTGATATTTATACGTCCGTAACCTGGGGAATCGATCTCAAACCGCTGGTCGAAGATACTAGCCTCCCTATGGAAGCGTTAATTTTAGAAAAAATGGTCGAGCTCTCTAGGGATGTAGCTAATCGCGTAAGCAAATTTTCATAATGGAAGATAATACGAAACAATTGAAGGGCATCCTAGTGGGGTGCGGGTTTATGGGGGGTATGCATGCGCAAATCTATAAGAGCTTGCCGAATGTGGAGCTTGTAGCCGCGGTCGATGGACGGATTGCCGAGTCCAAGGAGAAATTGGAAAAGTTAGGTTGCCCGGCTCCGGTATTCGCCGAATTGAGCGAGGCTTTGGCGGCGGTCGATTGCGATTTCGTCGATGTGTGCATGCCGACGTTTTTGCATAAGAACTATGCGATCGAGGCGGTCGAAGCGGGCAAGGCTCTCTTTTGCGAGAAGCCGCTCGCTTTGTCCATGGAAGAAGCGGATGCGATTTTGAGTGCTGCGAAAGCGAATGGAACGTTTGCCCAGGTCGGACATTGTCTTCGTTTTTGGCCGGAGTACATGCGCTTTATGAAGTATCATAAAAGCGGTGACGGCGGGAAGCTGTTGAGCTTGAGTTTAGTCAGACGGGCGGGGCGTCCGGATTACGGAATTGAGAATTGGCTGAATGACGAGTCGAAATCCGGCGGAGCGGCATTGGATCTGCATATTCACGATACGGATTTTGTATTGGCTCTGTTGGGTCAGCCGAATTCGGTTAAGAGCAGCGTGACGCGTGACTATAGCGGTCCCGTACACGTGTTCAGCTTAATGGAGTATGATGGGTTGACCATATGTTCGGAAGGCGGTTGGAACTATCCTAAGAACTGGGGTTTCCAGATGGCGTTTCATGCGGTATACGAGAATGCGGTTCTCGATTTCGATTCAGCGAATGGTAAGGGACTGACGATTTGCCAAGGCGAGGAAGCTCCGACTCCTTTGGATGTCGTTCAAACCGATGCTGGCGAATCTCAAAGCGGCGAGGGTAACGTCTCGGATTTGGGAGGTTATTTAAACGAATTGAAGTATTTCGCGAAATGTCTCAGTGAAGGAGTTCCTCCGGCAATTGCGACTTTGGAGGATGCTCGGGAGTCGTTGGCCTTAACACTCAAGGAAATTGAATTAGGAGAGAAGGCAGGTTCTTGAAAACACTTTTGATGTAGGGCCGGCGCAAGTGCCAGCCCTACCTTTGAATTAACAACTGAAAATATTACCTCATGAAAAAATCGATAAGCATTTGGTCGTTTTACGGCGACTGGTCATTGAAGGAAAAAATGAAACTCGCGAAGGATGCGGGGTTCGAGGGGATCGAGCTGGATGTCAGCGGTGATGGACCAATTACTTTGGAGAGCAGCGACGCGGAGATTGATCAGATCGGCGAACTCGCTGCCGAATCCGGATTGACGCTGAGTGGCCTGGCAACGGGCATGTACTGGGAGTTTAATCCGGCCAGCGATAACGCGGAAACCCGAGCGAATGCAAAGCAGGTAGTGGAAAAGCAAATTCGCGTCGCGTCCCGATTGGGTATCGATGCGGTATTGGTCGTGCCAGGATCGGTCGGAGCGGATTTCATTCCTGGTTGCGAGGAGCTTTCTTACGACTTGGTGTGGGACCGGGCGACAGCGTTCATAGGGAATTCCTTACCGCTCGCGAAAGAGCTAGGGGTTTCGATGTGCATCGAAAACGTGTGGAATAAATTTCTTTTGAGTCCCCGTGAAATGGGACAGTTTATCGATCAGTTTAATGACGAGCGAGTGGGTAGCTACTTCGACGTGGGTAATGTATTGGCGACGGGTTACCCGGAGCATTGGATTTCGATTCTGGGCGATCGCATTCGCCGTGTTCACGTAAAGGATTATCGCCGAGCAGTCGGTTCGGTGGATGGGTTTGTGGATTTGCTGTCGGGCGACGTGAATTGGCCTGTGGTCGTTCAATCCTTGAAAGCGAGCGGCTATGATGGTTGGGTGGCAGCCGAAATGATTCCGCCAGTGCCATTCTATAAGCACGCCCCTGAAACCCTGATTCACAATACTTCCCGAGCGATGGACAGCATCTTCGCTTTGTAGCGCGTTTCTTAGTCAGGTTGGCTATTGTTTCTAACTTTTTAGGCGGCCCGTAAACCTAGCGGGCTGTTTTCTCACACTTCTTCTTTAAACCCACGTTTCACAAAAAAACCTATGCAACTAGCCACTATTGATTGGATTATTATTGGGGTCTATTTTCTCGTCGTTCTTTTAATCGGCGTTTGGGTCGCTAAAGTCGCTGGAAAGAATTCCGGCGAGTTCTTTTTAGGAGGTCGCGGAATGCCATGGTGGCTGCTGGGCTTTTCGATGGTGGCCACGACGTTCTCGACGGATACGCCGAATCTCGTAACGGATATTGTTCGTCAAAATGGCGTTGCGGGCAACTGGGTCTGGTGGGCGTTTCTGATTACCGGAATGGTGACGGTGTTTTTGTACGCCAAACTATGGCGGCGAACGGAGGTGCTGACGGATATCGAGTTTTACGAGATTCGATATAGCGGAAAGAGTGCGGCGTTTTTACGAGGTTTCCGAGCAATCTATCTCGGAGTATTCTTTAATATCATGATTATGGCGTCGGTTTCATTGGCGGCCATTAAGATTGGTGGAGTTATGTTTGGTTTGGAGCCCTGGCATTGTATTGTGTGGGCCTCATTAGCTACGGTGATTTTTTCTTCACTGGGCGGATTTCGTGGAGTAGTGTTTACGGATTTCCTTTTATTTATAATGGCTTTGGGCGGTTCGGTTGCAGCCGCTTACTTTGCCTTGGGACATGCGGATGTCGGTTCGTTGAAGGGACTGCTCGCTAATCCGAATATTGCTGATAAGTTGAGTTTCTTTCCAGCAGTCGAACGCGATGCTTCGGGGGCGATGACGGAGGGAAACCTTAATCTCTGGATGACGTTGATAGTCATTCCATTGGTCGTGCAGTGGTGGAGCGTTTGGTATCCCGGCGCTGAGCCAGGTGGCGGCGGATACGTTGCCCAACGTATGTTGGCTGCGAAAGATGAGCGTCATGCCACGGGTGCGGTTCTCTTCTTTAACTTCGCTCATTACGGTTTGCGTCCTTGGCCGTGGATCTTGGTTGCTTTGGCGTCGTTGGTTGTGTTTCCGATGGATTCCGATCTTGTTCGGAAAAATGCAGAAGAAATGCTAAATACGCCTGCAATGGAGGCTTTGGCAGAGGCTTTGGAGGCTGATCCGGAGCAGGTGAGCGAGGTGGATAAACAGCTCTTGGCAGGTTTGGAAATTCAAAAGTCAGGGCTTACGTCTCTCCGAGATCGATTTCCGGAAGATGCGGTTCCTAATGATAAATTGGGTCATGACCTAGCGTATCCAGCTATGCTTACATTTTTGCCGAGCGGTTGGCTTGGGTTGGTTCTCGCTTCATTGATAGCGGCGTACATGTCTACGATATCGACTCATTTGAACTGGGGTTCTTCATATGTCGTAAACGACTTCTATAAGCGTTTCGTCAATAAAAAGGCGTCGAATAAGGAGCAGGTTTTGATTGGGCGGATATCGACTGCGGCCATGATGGTCTTGGCCGGTGGGTTGGCGCTTCAATTAACGAGCGCTTTGGATATGTTTCAAATTTTGCTGCAAGTGGGTGCGGGCACTGGTTTGCTCTTTATCCTTCGCTGGTTCTGGTGGCGTATTAACGCCTTCAGTGAACTAGCGGCATTGATCGCTTCGTTTACTTTCGCTGTATTGTTTAAAGTGTTCGACCCGGATATAGCGTGGTGGGTCGAGCTTATTACCTCGATTGCTATGACGACGGTCGTTTGGGTTTCCGTGACGCTGATCACTCCGCCGAGCGATATGAGAACGTTGCTTATGTTCTACAAACGAGCTCGTCCTGGCGGAATTGGATGGAATCCGGTACGGGAGCATTCCAAGGAATTTCTCCCGAAACAGGATTCGCTCGCACCGCAAATAGGTCTGGCTTTGATGGGAATTATCGCTGTTTACGGACTGTTGTTTGGAATCGGCAAGTTGATTTACGGAGAATATTTGTCCGCTTTGATTCTTATCGCAATCGCTGCTGTGTTAGGAGTGAAACTTGTAAAGTCTAAAACGATCGGTGGAAAGCTGTAGGTTAGATTTAATATTTTGAATACGTTTAGAAATGGGTATTATGTGAACCATTTGATGGAATTTAGTTATCATGAAAAAATCATTAGGATCTCGTCGTAATTTCGTCAAAGCCGTCGGCGCTGCTGGCGTAGGCATTGTAGCTGGTTGCGCAGTTGAGAAAAAAAGTGAAGCGCCTTCGCGGAGTTCCGGAGCTCAATACATGGGCGATTTCGTTGCCCCGAAATTGGCAACGGTTCGTTGTGCATTTATCGGTGTCGGAGCGCGTGGAAGCGGGCATAATAGTCAGATCGCCGAAATCGAAGGTTCCGAAGTGGTCGCGATTTGCGATCTGTACGAAGACCTAGCCAATAAGGCTAAGGATAAGTGCGTTAGAGCTGGCAAGGGAGCCCGTCACCAGAATATCAAGCTGTACCATGAAAATGGAGATAGCTGGAAAAAGATGCTCCAGGAAGAAAAACCTGATATGGTCGTGATTGCGACTCCGTGGGAGTTGCACGCTCCGATGGCGATCGAGGCGATGAAAGCCGGAGCTCATGCGTTTGTCGAAGTCCCGCTTGGGTTGACTAACCAAGAATTGTGGGAAATCGTGGATACGTCTGAGAAGACGGGGAAGCACTGTATGATGATGGAAAACGTCAACTACGGTCGCGAAGAACTGATTTATCTCAATATGTGCCGCCAAGGATTGATCGGCGAGCCGCTGCATGCTGAAGCCGCTTACATTCACGAACTGCGTGGCCAAATGAAGCAGGTCGAGCGTGGAACGGGATCTTGGAGGACTTATCACTACGCGAGCACGGATGGGAATTTGTATCCTACTCATGGCCTTGGACCAGTGGCTCAGTATATGAGTTTGGCTCGTGGCGATGACAATTTTGGTCGCTTGGTTTCGTTCTCTTCACCTGGAAGAGGTCGTAATCTATATGCGGAGGAAAATTTTCCTACTGATAACAAATGGAATCAGATGGATTTCAAGGGAGGGGACATCAATACCTCGATCATCAAAACGAATTTGGGCCGCACAGTTATGGTTCAGTGGGACGAAACGAGCCCTCGGCCGTATTCACGTCACAATTATATTCAAGGAACCAAAGGTACGTTGGCGGGTTTTCCGACTCGTGTAGCCTTAGAGGGCGGTGTCGAAGGCGCGACTGAGAACCATCACAAGTGGGCCGAAGGCGAGGAACTCGACGTGCTCTTCGAAAAGTACGAGCATCCTTTGTATAAACGTCTGGGCGAGCTCGCCAAAAAGATGGGCGGCCATGGTGGAATGGATTTTATCATGCGCTATCGAATGATTGAGTGTTTGCGTTTAGGTCAGCCGCTTGACCAGAACGTATACGAAGGAGCGTTTTGGAGCGCAGTGACTCCATTGAGCGTTGCGTCGGTTGCTCAAGATGGAGCTCCGCAGGTTTTCCCTGATTTCACTCGAGGCGAATGGAAGAATACCAATCCATTGGGCATTGTCGGTTAGCGATTGTTTGCTCAAGTTAACGCTCTGAGCTACGGATTAGATAATAGATAAGGAATACGGAAATGACAAAATCCCTTTTTTCAATTCTGACTGTATTGGTTTTTTCGATGCATTCGTATTCGGCTGATAAGCCAAATATCGTGTATATTTTGGCGGATGACTTGGGTTATGGAGAGCTCGGGTGTTATGGTCAGGAGAAAATCGAGACGCCTAATATCGATGCCTTGGCGGCAGGTGGACTTCGTTTTACTCAGCATTATTCGGGTTCGCCGGTATGCGCGCCGTCGCGTTGTATGTTGCTAACGGGAAAGCATCCCGGGCATGCCTATATTCGGGGCAATGACGAATGGAAGGAGCGTGGCGATACGTGGAATTTCGCGGCAGCTGTCGATGATCCGAATTTGGAGGGTCAGCGTCCGCTTCCCCAAGGAACCACGACGATTGGGTCCGTACTGCAATCGGTCGGATACAAAACGGCACTCGTTGGTAAATGGGGCCTAGGTGCGCCGTTAACCGACAGCATTCCCACTAAAAAGGGGTTCGATTTCTTTTATGGCTATAATTGTCAGCGTCAGGCCCATACGCTTTTCCCGAAGCATCTGTGGCGAAACGAGGAGAAACATTGGTTGGATAACGAGTTGGTAGTTCCGGGAACGAAGATTCCAGAAGGAGCTGATCCGAATGATCCTGCCAGTTATGCGAAATTCGAGTTAAGTGAATTTGCACCGGAGTTGATGCTGAATGAGGCATTGGAGTTTGTTCGGAGCAATAAAAATGAGCCGTTCTTTCTCTATTTCGCTTCGCCGCTTTCGCACGTGCCATTGCAGGCTCCAAAAAAATGGGTAGAGCATTATCAAGAGAAATTCGGTCCAGAAGAGCCATACTTGGGTGATAAGGGGTATTTCCCGCATCGCACGCCTCGGGCTGCTTATGCAGCGATGGTTTCCTATCTCGATGAGCAAGTCGGGGATATCGTCAAGGAACTCAAAGTGCTTGGGCTTTACGACAATACCTTGATTATGTTTTCCAGCGATAATGGACCGACTTACAACGGCGGGAGCGACTCGGCATACTTCGCTAGCGCGGAGCCTTTTAAAAGCGAGTATGGCTGGGCGAAAGGATTTTCTACGGAAGGCGGTATCCGCGTTCCGATGATTGCGAGTTGGAAAGGCAAGATTGAGAAAGGACGGACGACGCAGCATGTATCGGCATTCTGGGATGTGCTGCCGACGCTTTGTTCGGTTTCGGGTGCGAAGACCCCTAGGAATATCGATGGATTGAGTTTTCTTCCGACTTTGCTCGGCAAGGAACAAAAGCCTCACGGTTTTTTGTATTGGGAATTTCCTTCATATGAAGGTCAGCAGGCGGTTCGTATGGGTGACTGGAAAGCGCTCAGGAAGAAGATCTTCAAGGGCAACATGACCTTGGAGTTGTACAATCTGAAAACCGATCCCCGCGAACAAAACGATGTTGCGAAGCAGTACCCGGAAGTCGTGGCGACGATCGAAACGATTATGAAGCGGGAACACGAGCCCGCAGTTCTCGAGCGATTCAAAATGAAGGAATTGGGAGATTAAGGGGACGGTGAGCGAGCGGTTCGGACAGAATACGCTTCGCTACATGATGCCTTCTGCGTCGGTAACTTGATAATCTCCTGGACTCTTTCATCAAGTTGGCGGAGCCATCACGTAGTGGGGCAGTCGCGTATCTTGTCAAATTGAATAAGGTGTCGGTTGCCTATCGAGTACGGAGGCCTCGATTCATCTTATTGGGTTCGAGATCTTAATTTTAGGGATGCTCGTCGATATCCGTTTCGCGCTTCACTTTTCTGATCCTGAAGTCAGGGTCGATGGTTATGTGCTTACCTCTTCTACTCTCGATTTTGTTCTCCTCTATTTTGGCGGGCGTTACGTACGCCGATAATTCGGCTTTGAAGCCGATTCCTCGTCCTGATCACGTTTGGAACAATAAAGGTGGTGAGACCTGGGTGGGACGCCATGAGGCGATTAAGGCGACTAAGAGCAAGGACCAAGTCGATCTCATCTTCGTAGGCGATTCGATCACTCACGGTTGGGATACGACGGGAGCGGGAACCAAAATTTGGAAGCAGGTCTATGAGCCATTCAATGCGGTAAATATGGGTTTTGGCGGAGACAGGACGGAACATGTTTTGTGGCGGTTCAACGATGGGGAGTTGGATGGTATTTCTCCAAAAGTAGCGGTGATCATGATCGGTACGAATAATTGGCGAGCGAATACGTTTCAGGAGATAGCGGAAGGCGTGGAGGCGGTTTGCGGTGGATTGCGAACCAGACTGCCGAAAACCAAGATTTTGCTTTTGGCAATTTTTCCGCGAGTCAGCTCGGATCCTTGGGCTGGCGCCAATGTAGTGATGGCGAATCGTTTAATCGAAAAACTGGATGATGGAAAATGGATTAACTTCCTGGATATCGGCAGTACGTTCCGCGACAAGAAAGGTCGCTTGCCGCAGGAAATCATGCCCGATGGATTGCATCCGAACGAAGCAGGTTACGAGGTGTGGGCGGAAGCGATTAGACCCAAGCTATCGGAGTTGATGGGCGTCGACGTTCCGAAATATAGAAGCCAGTAGCTCGGTACGAGCAGTGAAATATGAGACCCCTCTCGGGTAGCGTTCACTTGCAGGTGGTTTGCATTGCCGGTTGGGTTTGTTTGTCGCACCTTGGCGGAGCTGCGGAACTCCCATTTGAACCGACAATCGTTGCAGTGCCGCCAGCAAATGCATTTCGCTCAATGTAGTGGGCAGGCGTGGCTCAATTCATAGTAATGGGTTTACAGGGACATATCGTAAACATATGGGCTTGGTGAGTCTCGTTTCTAGAGACGAAGGAATGACTTGGAAAAGCGAGGAATTGTCGCTCGTTCGACCTGAACGTCGGAAGGATTTATTCGCTACTTATATTCCTCCGAGCTTTAAACGGGATCCGATTAGCGGAGATTGGATGGCGGTGATCGATGGTTCCGAACCCTATTTGCTTAGATGGAAGGGGGATCATTGGAAGGTCGTTCCGGCCGCATTTGTAATTACGGATCGTAATCTGATTATGATGTACCCTCCGATATTTATTCGGAATGGGAAGCGGATTATTGCTGAGGGGCATAATATGACGCTTAATCCAATTGGCGGGCGAACAAGCATTTTTCATAGCGATGACGGCGGGGTTAATTGGATGCCAGCGCACTTGCCTGATACTCCGCATCACTGTATCGAGCCTCCTCATAAAGGATTGTGTTGGCAAAACCCTGGGGTTAACCGACTATCGTCGAGTTGAAAGAGGCTGAGTTATGGTGCCTATCGGTGGATTAAGTTGACAAGAAGAATTCTTGGCGCGGTTTTGTAATGTTGATTGTTGGTGACTTTGGTCGGGAGGACCCAGCCGGTTCTCCCTATCTTTTATCCCCCGGGTAAATCCCTCGCAGCTTGTCGCCGCTACCTTTTGAATACCTTGGGGCTCTTGACTCGGCGAAGTTCGACGAACGATTGCCCCGGGGGATGCTCGATTTCCACCAAACGTCCTCTAGTCTTAAAGAACCGCTCGATCAGTGATGAATCTATTGAAAACCGCCCTTTTATTGAAAATTGTCCTGATCGTTTTTGCCTTTGCCAGCGAAAAACCGAACGTCCTGTTCATTATGACGGACGATTTGAATTGCGATCTGGGAAGCTATGGGCACCCGTTGGTGAAGACTCCCAATATAGATCGTCTGGCCAGTCAAGGCGTGCTGTTCGAAAACGCGTATTGCAACTATCCGGTTTGCGGACCGTCTCGAGCGAGTTTTATGACCGGATTGTATCCCGAACAAAATGGGGTGACAGTCTTACGCCGGCTTTTTCGGAATTACGTTCCGAATGCGGTGACGCTGTCGCAACATTTCATGCGCAATGGTTACACTGCGGCCCGCGTGGGAAAAATCTATCATTACGATAATCCGAAAGGCGTCGGTACCGATGGACACGACGATCCGGCTTCGTGGGATACGAAAATCAATCCTCGTGGACGAGATAAGGACGAGGAAAGCAAAATCTTTTCGATTAGGCCGGGATCGTTTGGAGCGAGCTTAAGTTGGCTGGCGGCAGACGGTAACGACGAAGAGCAAACCGATGGAAAAGTTGCGTCGGAATCAATCGGATTGTTGAAGCAATACGCAGATGCCGATACTTCGTTTTTCTTGGCAGTAGGCTTTTACAAGCCACACACACCTTATGTGGCTCCAAAGAAGTATTTCGATCTTTATGATCCGAGCGATATTGCGGTGCCTGCCATCCCAGAGGGATACCTGAATACGCTTCCGAAATCTGCTGGGAAAACGGTGACGGCTTTTAAGAACCAAATTAATCTGCCCGAAGAAACCGCTCGTAAGGCGATACACGCGTACTATTCGACCATTTCGTTCGTGGATGCCCAGATCGGGCGTGTGCTCGATTCGCTTGATGAACTTGGCTTGCGCGACAATACGATTGTGTTGTTTAGCTCTGACCATGGTTACCACATGGGCGAGCATGGGCATTTTCAGAAGAACACGCTTTTCGAGAATGCGGACCGCGTTCCGTTGATTCTTTCAGCTCCGGGAATGAAGGAAAGCGGAAAACGAACTCAGTCCTTTGCTGAAATGATCGATTTCTATCGTACGCTGAGCGACCTGGCGGGTTTGCCTAAACCTCCCGAATATGTGAAGGGAGTGAGTCTTAAACCGGTTCTTCAAAATATTTCTAAGGCGCCGCGTTTGAATTCGTTTACGCAATTAGTAACCGGATACACGCTGCGAACGAGAGATTTTCGAGTGACAATGTGGAAGGAAGGTGCTCCGGATAATTACGAGCTATACGATCAGCGAAACGATCCCGAGGAAATGGTGAACTTGGCGAAAAATCCGGAATACCGAAAAGACCTCGCAAAATTGAAGAAGCAGTTGGGAAAGCGAATCGTCGACGCGACGGCTCGTCCCAAAGCGCTCGTATTCACAGCTCCTGATCCGAAAGATCGTGGCGTCCAGAAGACCTACGAATAAGGTGCCCCTAGATCAGCTGGGCATGCCGTCGAAAAAATCGACGACACCGGTTTCGAGTGAATACTTGGCGCCGACGACGAGCAGTTTGCCGTTTTGATGGAGCTGTTCGAGGATCGGAGAACGTTTACGAATATGGTTCGCGGATGCGCTGATGTTGGCTCGAACTGCCTGTGTAAGCAGAGCTTCTCGATCGTTTCGAAGATTAGTTGCCAGAAGCGGTTCCAAGGAAGGGCGAACGCGGTCGACGATTGAATATAAATGAGACGATTGTTTGTCGCACGGCCGATCCATGGAATCGAGCGTGGCTGAGACCGCTCCGCAATTGGAGTGTCCGAGTACGACAACCAGAGGAGTTCCGAAGCTTTCTACGGCGAATTCTATACTCCCGATTTGAGAAGGAGCGACGATGTTGCCAGCTACCCTAATGACGAATAGGTCGCCTAGACCTTGATCGAAAACGATTTCGGCAGGAACGCGCGAATCAGAGCAGCCGAGAATAACGGCGAAGGGGGCTTGGCCTTCGATAAGAGCAGCTCTGCGTTTTTCGAAGTCCAATGATTCAATGTTAGGGTTACCGGAGGCAAATCGTTTATTGCCAGCTTGGAGTCGGTTGAGAGCTTCTTCTGCTGTGATCATCGATAGCTTGGATTGTGTAGCCATACTCAAGCTCGGGAGGAGCCAAAGTTCCAGAATATTCGGTTTTGGAATTTGATTCGTTGAGTGTAAGGTTGGATCTTGCTCTATGTCATAAATGGAGACCGAAATTATACAACACGTCACGGAGTAGACTCCGGCCTTACGGATAGTGCTTTTATTTAGGATGCACGATCATTCCAGAATCGTCACATTTTGAGGTGAAGGAAAGAGGCGGTCCCAGTGATTAGTACCAAGCCCGTTAATGACTCGATACCTGTCAGGTAGCGTATATCACCTACAGGTTCGATGTCGCTGAAGCCGACGGTCGAGAAGGTTGGGAACGAAAAACAGACGCAGTCCATTAGGCTACCAGTGGAATTGCCCTGAAGCTTCACCCATCCTTCGCTATGATGCATGTAGAACTAAGCGATAGCGAAAACCCAGACTTCAGTGGCATGTGCGATAAGGGCACCGAAGAATCTAAATACGATTCGCATGCGATGCCTGATCCTTATTCGAGGCATGGGTCGAAAATATGCGGTATAGAGCCTCGTAGTTGATAAATACGGACAAGGCGACTACTATTGTGTTTACCAGAAATGTGGCGATCATATTGTCTTACTGCTTAGATAGCTTTCCCCAGGCCTTGTAGCTATCACCGATTTCGCCGTCTAGAAGGCGTTGCCATTTTTCGGGATGATTGGCTTTAAGCCATTTTTTGATATTGGCAGCTGAGCTTATTTCGGTGCTGCGGGTGCGATAGTCTTTTAGTCCGAGGTCGTCATGGCTTGCTTGCCACTCGTCTAGATTTTCGCGCATTTTGGCAAGAATTTCAGTGTATTCGGGATTTCCTGCCAAATTCACAAGTTGGTGCGGGTCGTTGTCCAGGTCGTAGAGTTCTTCGGCGTCTTTGGTTTTCGCGAGGAATAGGGCGGCGTTGCCTTTTAGCGTTCCTTCGGCTTTTAGGCGTCGCATTTCGTGGAGGGCAGGGCGATGGAAATCCAAGTAGGCCTGGCCTTGGTCGTATGGCAAATCGGGCATATAGTTGCGGATGTACGAGAATCGTGGAGTCGAGACCGAGCGCATGCATTCGTTGATCTCATCCCAGGCATCGCGGGCGGAATAGACATACTCGCGGGACATTGGCGTATCGGTCCCAATCAAAGGGCGGGCATCCATGTAGTCTGGTAGCTCGACGCCTGCGAGATGGAGGATTGTAGCGGAAATATCGAGAACGCTTACCATGTCGTTGATTTCAGCCGGTTTTACGAGGCGATCGGGTCCCCAGAGAATCATGGGAACGCGGACGCCGGGTTCATGAAGGTAACCTTTGCCGCGTAGATTGCAGCGACCGTTGTCGCCGATGAAGATGATGAGCGTATTGTCGAGTAGTTCTTTGGCTCTTAGGTCTTCGATAAGTTGAGCGACTTCGTTATCCGCGAACTCGACGGTGTCGAGGTAGGTGGCCCAGTCTAGTCGCGTTTGAGGTGTGTCGGCGATGTAGGGAGGCAGTTCTATTTCGTCAACCGATACGGGGTCGTCCGAAGCCTTGCGTATGCCGTTCCACCAATCGCCGCGATGGGTGGCTTTGAGCTGAATCTGAGCGAAGAAGGGGCCATCGCTTTTCTTCCAGGAGCGAGCGGCATCGAAGAGTCCGAATGAATTTTCTCCGTCGTAGGTCCCGGTGGTGGTGGTTTTGAAATTGCAATCGATTTTGCGGCCTTTCTCAAAAACCAAGTCGTGCCCGATAAGGGTGGTGTACCCAGCATCGCGCAGGTAGGACGTGATCGGTTTGTAGGGCGCGGGCAAGGCAAGGTCGCGGTTGCTTCGGTGCATGTGAGCGTTGATAATGGTCGGATTGACGCCAACCATCATGGCGGAGCGGTTGGGGGAGCAAATGGGATTGGCGCAGATCGCGTTATTATACTTGCGTCCTTCCGTTGCGAGTCGGTCGAGAGTGGGGGTTTGGAGCCCTTTCATGCCGTAGCAGGCAAGGTCCTGGCCAATGTCCTCAGCCATGAGCCAAACAATGTTGGGACGGTACTGAGCTTGGAGGGGGGCTATTAGCGAAACGACCAGAAAACCGGAGAAAACGAGTGATTTGAAGATCATAGCCATCGACGATGTTCGCTGGGCTGAAGAGTTCAATTCTTTACGCTGGGTAAGGCGATAGGAAAGAATTCTCTCACGCGAAGCCGGTAAGGTCTAGCGAAGTCGCTCTCCTTGGCGTCTTGCGCCTTCGCGTAAGACTTCTTATGCTCGTTTGTTGGTTATGGCGATCAACCTTTGTCTTGATCCGATTGAGAATTTGCGACAGAGCCATTATTTACACGCTTACCCCGATACCGAACGATATTATGAAACTAACAGGATTTGCCGACGAGGCTTCACGCGATTTAGCAACGCAGATTAAAGCGACCAAAGAACTTGGCTGGACGGCCATCTCCGCTCGTATGATCGGCGACTACAATATTCATGAGATGTCGGAGGAGGATTTTAATCGAGCGGCGGATCAATTGGACGAAGCGGGTGTGATGATTCCGGAAGTGGGAGCGCTTATCGCGAATTGGGGGAAAACGATCGATTCGGATTTTGCAATTACTTTGGCGGAAGTCGAACGCTGCATACCGCGTATGCAGCGTTTGGGCACGAAGATGGTGCGAATTATGTCCTACGCTCAGAACCCATGGGGGGAAGACCAAAAAGAAGCGGAGCGTTTCAGACGGCTTCGCGAAATCGTCAAACGTTTCGCCGATGCGGGGCTTACGGCGATTCACGAAAATTGTATGAATTGGGGTGGCTTTTCGGCTGAGCATTCATTGCGTCTCGTCGATGAAGTACCGGGTTTGAAGTTGGTATTCGATACGGGCAACCCTATCTTTCAGCACGACCGTTCAAGGCCGCAGACCGATGGATCGTTTCCGTGGCAAGATGCTTTCGAATTTTGGCAAGCGGTGCGAGACCATGTGATTCATATTCACGTAAAGGATTGTCAGAATCCGATCAGCGACGACGTGGAACCGGAATACACGATGCCGGGCGATGGATTAGCTCGCGTAAAGGAAATCCTCACAGATGCAATGGGTAATGGATACGATGGGTGGATCGCGATTGAGCCGCACGTGGCAACGGTTTTCCATGCGAAACCAGGCGAAACCGTCAATTGGGACGAATGTTACCGCAGTTACGTGGAATATGGCAAACGCCTCGAGGCCTTGATGGCCTAAATGAAACCTAGAGGATGAACTTATTGTCCCGCAGGGACACCTATGTGTTTCGACCTGTCTCGACGTAGCGCAGCGAAGGCGGAAGGAACAACCAGCGAAGCGTTGACCAAAATTGGATTTGGTTGATGACCACGTCGCCTTGCGACGTAGCTACGTCGAGTTCAGCTCGAAGAGCTAGGCCAGCCATTCGGTTGGGGCTTAACTGCTTTGGGTTGAGGTTGTTTTTAACAACAGTCTCGCTGAGCGTGACCTTGTGTACTCGCAAGTTCGGCCAATAGCTTCTCGCTGCGCGAGAAATAGATTTTTCGATGAGGGACTTTCGGTCCTCCAAGGGTGTGATTTTAGAATTTGTTCTCGAAGGAATTGGGTTTTGTTGCGATAAATGCCCTTCGAAGATTTCGCTTACCCTTTTATCGTTATGAAATCGATTGTTTCCCTATCTCTTTTAGCTCTATTCCTAACCGCCTGCTCGAGCGGACCGGAGCTTGCTCCGATTTTCAATGGAAAGGATTTGAGCGGGTGGAAAACGGAGCTTGAAGCATGCTGGTTGGTTTCGGATGGAATCTTGCATGCGAAGAACGATCCGGATCAGAAGGGCGACATTATCGTAACGGAAAAATCCTATCGGAATTTTATCTTTCAGATGGATTTCAGGTTCGGGGAAGGCCGTATCGATTCTGGTATCTTTTTGCGCGACTCCAAAGAGCAAATACAAATCGGCGAATCAGGAAGCCTGAAGCGAGACATGACTGCTTTGCCTTACATACCGGCTATTAAAGGTTATCCGATTCAAGTAGAGACCGCGAAGGATGTGTTGGATATGACGGATTGGAACACGCTTAAAGTCGAGGTCGTCGGCTCGAGCTACACCACATGGCTCAACGACAAGGAGATCATGACCTACGAGTCCGAGACGATCATCCCTGAAGGGCCGATCGGAATTCAAGTGCATCCCAAGCGCGCAATGAGCATCGACATACGCAATATTTTAGCGACTGAGCTGCCGGATTGATCGGAAGGTATTTGGAACGATGAAACGTTTAAGGATGAAGGCAGAGAACGAGTAGTAATCTTTGGGTTAGACGTTCTACGCAAATGGACAGACTGTTCTTATTAATCTCGGCTTACCCTGAAGTTACAAGCAACCCTTTTTATCCCTGATGCAAAGCACCTTAATAAATCGTCGTGACTCAATTAAAACGCTTTTGGGAGGGGCTTTAGGCGGGGGCATAGCTTCGCGACTACGAGGGGTAGGCCCTGGTGAGCTCGACCGGTTTGGTGGCTGGAAGGATCGGAAGTTTGAGGCTACTGGTTTCTTTCGAGTGGAGAAGGATTCGCGGTGGTGGCTGGTTACTCCAGATGGCCATGCGTTTTTGAGTTTCGGAATCAACCACCTTTACCCAGATTTGTTTAGGCAGCCATATAATCGTGATGCTTGGCAAAAGCGCCTCGCCGTCGATGACCTCAATAACAATTCGAAGTTCTCGCCCGCCCTACGTGCTTGGTTTCTTCAGACTTGTCGAGATTATGGGTTCAACACTGTCGGCGTTCACAATTCCCTGACTATTGTCAATCGCCCGAAGCCGACCGTTCCTTATATGCAGCCGATCAAGATTGTGGATATTCCGCATTGGAGGACGGCCGTCCCTGATGAGAATTTTTTAGATGTTTTTGCGCCGGAGTTTGTCGCTCGATGCGATCGAATGGCGAATGAAGTTGCGACGCCGGTGAAGGACGATCCGTTTCTCATTGGCTATACTATGACCGACTGTCCGTTGTTGACCGAAGAGGATTGCCGCGAACGCCCGGACGTTATCGGGGGCGCTCGTCGCGAATCGCGTATCGGTTGGCCGCGACGTCTCCGCAATTTTGGACCCGAGGCCCCTGGAAAGCAGGCTTATGTGCGGACCATGCAAACTATATACAGGGATCGAATTTCGGATTTCAATCGTACCTACGGAACTCGATTCGATTCCTTTGATGCACTTGCGTCGGCTAAAAACTGGAGACCGGCTACCGATCTTTCTAACGCGAACGAAACGCGCGATAACATAGAATTCCTACAGGTGGTCGTTGCTCGCTACTATGAAACTGCTTGCGATGCGGTTCGTCGCTACGATCCGAATCACCTGTTCATCGGTGATAAGATCAACGCCAATACGGATTCCCTCGATACCGTTCTGCGAACGACAGCCAAGTACACCGACATCGTCTTTTATCAGATGTACGCGAAATACGAAGTGCAGCAGCCCGGCCTTGATCGCTGGTCTAAGATCGTGGATAAGCCGGTCATCAATGGCGATTCTGCGTTTACAATGATCACGGACACAATGCCGCGTCCTTTTGGTCCAGTTGCTGATACATTGAAACAGCGAGCGCAATGGACAGACGAGTTTTTTCGAAAGGCGTTTGCTCGTCCTGAGTTTGTAGGCTGGCACTATTGTGGTCTCATCGATGCTTCCAACCAAGTCGCCAGAAAACAAGAGCGACAGCATTCAGGGCTATTGGATGGTTTCGGCCAACCTTACCTTGAATTACAAAAAACTCTCAAAACCTGCTCCAAAGAAATGTATTCAATTAGCAAATACGTTTTTTGATGTACTCTCCTCAGTCGACGGGTGGTTTATTAATCTCGAAGCCCAACACATTGCGAAGGGCTTATGCAATAAATAAGAGGGTTTGGTCGAAGAATGAGTTCTTTACCGATCATCCTGTATCCGAGTTTTCATAGCAATCAACTGAAGGTCGTAGTGAGTCTAATATTATTAATGAAATGATTGGAGATACTCAAGGGATTCAGGCGTATCCTGAATTAGGATATCAGATTGAAAAAGAGATTCCAGAAGAAGTCATTGAGGCATTTAGCAACCTAGTTGAAATGGGATTTACTCCTCAAATGGTGAAAGGGAATACTTAGCCAGAAGCGCTCCAGTTTTTGTTCGTTAGCATCATGCAGAATTCATGTATTGCGTAAGCTCCGTTCTTTCGTGATCTCCGTGTCTTAAAAACGTATGGAATAGTTAAGCGAGTTACGTTGTGATCGCGCGAGATTGGTAACTATCTATGAAAGCCTAAAGTCGGGTAACTTTGATGTGATAGGCTCCGCGTTCTTTACCGGTTTTGGCGTCGCGGAACCAGGTTTGGAGTTTGGCTGGTCCCCTTTTTAAGTTTACTTTAAAGGTCGCTGAAATTGCGCTTGGGGCTAATTCGATTGTTTGATCTATATTGCCAATCCGGATACGAGCTTGGTTGGCTTTTGCTGGCGATTCTGCGTCTGCGGGGAAGCGAGCTATTCGGATTTCATAGCGTCCAGAGCGTTGAACGTCGACTGCCCAAAATCCATTGACGAAGAGGGTGTCGTCTTCGACGAGTGGCATTTTCCAGATGACGCCACCGTCGGTCGGATGCCAGTCGCGGGTGGTGAATCGAGTTGGGTTCTCTTCGGGTGCTCCGAGAATGAATCGATTGTATGGGGCACCTTCGTCGGCGACATCTTTGAACCACTGCTTGTATTCGGCGTAGAGGCTTTGAGTGACTTCCGGGTGTTGTTTGGCTACGTCGGTTGTTTGGCTAGGATCAGCTCGAATGTCATAGAGCTCGCCATCGACGTAGCGCCATTTTTCGGAAAGGACCGCAAAATGCGGATACTTCGATTGGTTGTTTCCTCCTGGTTTCCAGAGGTTCAGTTGGTCGGCTTGCTTGGAAATAAAAATGGATCGAGCTTTCCAGTCATTGCTTTTGCCCTCAAGTAACGAAGCGATGCTACGTCCATCCCAGTTTAAGTTTTTGTTTTTTTTTAGATCGCAGAGTTCGGTCAAGGTAGGGAGCCAATCCGTGTGCATTGTTAGTTTGTCTATGCTACCTCCGGCTTTGAGCTTTTGGGGCCAGCGGGCGAAACAGGCAACGCGATGTCCACCTTCGTAGACAGCGCCTTTCTTGCCTTTCATTGCGGCGTTGAAACCGTCCGAATCGAGTTTGCCGTTAGATCCGGCAGCGGTTCCATTGTCACCCATGAAAATGACGAGAGTATCATCGTCAATATTCCACTGCTTGAGCGAAGTTAGGAGTTTGCCGAGGTTTTCGTCGAAGTTCTGGATCATGCCGTAGAAAATCGAACGCGATTCCGGTATTCCTTTTTCGGTAAATGGGGCGGAATATTTGTCGGCTACGGTGAAAGGACCGTGCATTGCGTTGAGGGGAAGATAGACGAAGAAGGGTTGTTTTGATTTTTCGTCTACGCCCTCTTTGATGAAGCGCATTGTTTCGCGAAAGAATATGTCGGTACAGTAGCCTTCGAATGCCTCTGGCTTGCCATTACGATAGTATGTGTCGTCGAAGTAGTCATTCCCGACTGGATTGCCGATTTCGCCCACGCCTCCAGCTTTATGGCAAACGACATCGTCGAAGCCTCGAAACCGTGGAGCGTAGGGAAAAGTGTCGCCTAAATGCCATTTGCCAAACATAGCGGTACGATAGCCGGAGGAGTTGAAAACCTCAGCCATGGTAGTTTCGTCTCTCTCGAGAAGTTGGCGGCCTTCGGTTACGGACCATGTGCCGACACGGGTGCTGTAGCGACCGCTCATCAGTGCCGCTCGAGTAGGCGTACAGTAGGGGTCGGTGTGGTAGTCGTCTAGGCTTACTCCTTCGTCGTGTAGCTTGTCTAAGTTGGGTGTGTTCAGCCAAGGATTTCCGTGGCAGGACATATCTCCGTATCCTTGGTCGTCGGTGACGATTAAAATGACGTTGGGTCGAGCGTTGAGAAGGGTGAATACTGAAGTGTGAAGCAGAAAAAGAAGAAAGGGGAGGCGAAGAAGCATGTGTTTGGAATTGGGTTTTGAATTACGCGAGTCCCTCGCGTAGCTACATGGCGATAGCTGTGTGATTTACGCTATTAATTCTGGAATTAATTGGCCTCCGAATTGGGAGAGTTGCTTGTAGCGACCGCCGTGGAGGTAGGTTAATTTGTTGTCGTCCAGACCGAGAAGGTGGAGAAGGGTGACGTGTAGATCGCGGATAGGGTGTACGACGTCTACGGCACTGATTCCTAGCTCGTCGGTCGCTCCAACTACGGCTCCTTTCTTTACGCCTCCGCCAGCCATGAGCATTGTCATTGCATTGGAATTGTGGTCACGACCGAGCGAATACACGCCGCCGCGTTTATTGTTGTCGGGAGTGCGGCCGAATTCGCCAGTCCAGATGACAAGAGTGTCATCGAGCATTCCGCGTTGTTTGAGATCTTTGATCAAGGCTGCCATGCCGCGATCCACACTTCGGATACGTGAGGTATGGCCTTCTTCTAAATAATCGTGGCTATCCCATCCGCCGGAAAAGATCTGGACAAAGCGGGTGCCTTCTTCGATGAGTCTGCGAGCCATCAAGCACTGGCGACCGAATACTTCGGTATCCTTATCGTTCATGCCGTACATTTCGCGAATGTGCTCAGGTTCCTTCTTTAAGTCTATGACGTCGGGTACCTCGGTTTGCATGCGGTAGGCTAGTTCGTAGCTTTCCATACGGGCGGCGAGGTCTGCATGTTCGGGATGCATGTCCGCGTGCTGTTGGTTTAGGAATGCCAGTTCGTCCAATGTCTTACGCTGATGTTCGCGCGTTTTGTTTGGCTGGGATTTGAGGTCCAATATCGGAGACCCTTCCGGTCTGAGACGAGTACCTTGATAGTGGGCGGGGAGGAATCCGTTGGACCAATTGCCCGAACCGCCTTGCGGCATTGCCAGTTCGGTCATCACTACATAACCCGGTAGGTTTTGGTTCATCGAACCAAGACCGTAGGTGGTCCAAGCACCGAGGGCGGGGTCGCTTCCGAGGCGACTGCCAGTGTTCATGTGGAAAAGTGCTTCGGGATGGTTGACCGATTCGGCTTGGCATCCGCGATAGTTGCAAAGCTCGTCTGCGACCTCTGGATCGGCCATGTATTGCCACTGGTCGCACATATCAATGCCTGACTGGCCGACTTGACGAGAGCCGAATGGGCTACCGACGAAGAATTTGAACGGGCCCTCCTCTTTGAGTTTCGATTCGGATTTGTGTAGTCGTTGGAGTTCGGGTTTCGGGTCAAATGTATCCATGTGACCAGGACCACCTTCCATGAATAGCATGATGACCGACTTAGCTTTCGCTGGCAGCATCGGAGCCTTGGGCGATAAGGGACCTGGGGCTAAGGATAAAGGATGAAGGTTGAGGGCTGAAGATTGGTCCTTGGCGAGCATATCCGTCATGGCCAGAGAACCGAGGGAAGCGGTTAGGCCGCAGAGGAAGTCGCGACGTGAATGAGGCGTTGAGATCGGGCGAGAGCAAATAGAATTTAAAGGTGAAGGCATAAGGCTGAAGGATTGATTATCGATCGGATTCGGTTTCTTTGGCGTTTTTGATGTAAGTGGTCAGGATTTTCCCGAGTTCATCAGTTTCGGACTGTAAGTCGGTCAGTTTTTCCGAGTTCATCAGTTTCGGATTCGGAGAGGAGTTCTAGCCAATAGGCGGTTTCTTCTAGCTCTTGTTGAGCTCCACCGAGTTTACTAACGAATTCGGCTGTGGACCGAGCTTTCGAAGCTTCGCGGTAGTGGGCTCCCACGGACGTTCCTGAGCGTAGGATTTGTTTCCCGATAACCTGGCCGACAGTAGATTTCGGCAAAGCCGCATACATACGAATGATCCGCAACGAAAACTCTTTAGTTCTTATTTTTAAATCCTTCATATCATTTTAAGTCTTCAACCTTACTCCTTCAACCTTAGTAAACGTGAACGAATTCGTTGCTGTTGAAGAGGACTAGGCAGAGGTCTGCTAGGGCACGGGTGTCGGCGTCTACGTCGGTCGCCTTTTTGTCGGGCGTGTAGTTTTCGAATACGGGGAGGATTTCTTCGTATTCGAATGGTTTTCCGGAGAACTCTTCTACTAAGGAACGAGTGATTTTCGTCGGGTAGGTGGTGGGTTCTGGATGATTGGTTTCGTGATACGTTCGCATTTCCTCGACGTAGGCTAACATGCGTTTTTGCTCTTTCTTACTTGGCGGGCGTGAGAGCGCTAGTTCAAATGCTTTCTGAACGCGTTTGGAGAAATTGCTTTCTTCATTTACGAGTCGATCTGCGAATGCGATGGAGCGATCTGTCACCATATCGCTATTGAGCATGGTGAATGCCTGTGGCGAAACGGATGCGGCGTCTCTGGCTTCGCATGAGTCATTCGGATTTGGGAGATTGAATATTTCCAGGAATGGATCGGCCTGGCCGCGCGCTCGGTAGGCATAGACGCTTCTCCGGTTTCGTTTATCCGGCGTATTGAAGGGTTGGTGGGCGGGAGCAATGGAGAACTGGATCATGCGAGGTTGTAGAGCCACTTCCATGTTGATTTCCAGCATGGCTGGAAGGCCGCCCATTTCTGTATTCAATTCTCCAGTGATTTTGAGCATGCCGTCGCGAAGCTCTTCGGCGGAGAGGCGCCGAGGAGGATAGGAGGCGAATAAGTCGTTGTTCGGATCCTTGATCTCCAGCTTTTTTCTGTCGGGATGAAGGCTTGATTGCTTGTAGGTATCCGAAAGCATGATGAGGCGGTGCATGCGCTTGATCTTCCAACCGCCATCGATGAACTCGGATGCGAGCCAGTCCATAAGCTTGGGATGAGTTGGCTTGCCGCCTTTGGCTCCGAAGTTATTCGGGTTTCCTGCTAGTGGTTTGCCAAAATGATGCTGCCAAATACGATTCACATAGGAGCGGCTCGTGAGCGAATTGCGCGGATCGGCTATCCATCGCGCTACTGATAGGCGTCTACCATCGAAGTCCTTTGGGATTACGTATGGATCATCGCCAGAACCTTCTACAGGGATACCGACAGCGCTGAGTACGCCGGGCGAAACTTTATCGCCGGGAGCTTTTAGCGAACCTCCCATTAGAATGAAGTTTTCGATGGATTCCTTTTTATCGAGCTTGTCGTTGACGCGTAACTTACGAGCATTAACTGATGCTGGAACTGGGCTGTTGAATACACTCTGAACCATTGGTTCGTAGCGTTCTTTGCGGCGATTCCAAATCCAGTCGTCTTGCTCGCGAACTTTGAGGCGTCCTTCGTCAACGTAGTCTAAACCAATGTCGCGGGGCGGTTTGACGTCATCATCGAGTTCCTTGCGGGTCGCGTGATCGATGTACTCGAGATTTCGTTCGGCAAACCATGCCTTGGCGGCGGCTTCGCGTTTATCGGTTAAGGCGTCCTTTCTCTCGGCAGCGTATTTGTGTAGGCGTTCTACCATTTCACGGCCTTCTTCCAGGCCGTTTAGGTTTTCATCTGGATGAAACGCGGCCGGTCGCTCAGCTAGTTGGGTTCCCGAGAATGCTGCGTATATTCTGTAATAGTCTTTCGTCGGCAGTGGGTCGAATTTGTGATCGTGGCACTTGAAGCAGCGCATGGTCGTCGACAAAAATGTCTGGCCGACGGAGTTGACGATGTCGTCGATGTAGATCTGGCGAGCTTCTGGCTTTTCCACCATCACCGAGTCCCAAGGTCCCATGCGTAAATAACCCGAAGCGATCATCCATTCGACTTCCAGGTTAGTGTAGTCGCCGGTGTTGTGTACTTTGTCGATGGCGTCTTTGTCACCATTGAGTCGATCACTAACGGATGCATTGGCCAATTCGTCGCCGGCGACCTGTTCTACGATGAATTCGTTGTAGGATTTGTCGTCGTTGAAGGAGCGGATGACGTAGTCGCGGTAGCGCCAAGCGTTGGAGCGTTCGTAATCGTTCGACATGCCACCGGTGTCTGCGTAGCGAGCGACGTCGAGCCAATGTTGGCCCCAGCGTTCGCCGTATCGAGGACTTTCAAGAAGGCGATCAACCAATTCGGCCCAGGCCTTGTCGGCGTTTCGCTTGGATGCTTTTTGAAATGCGCTTACTTCTTCGGGAGTCGGGGGCAACCCGGTAAGATCGAAAGTCGCGCGACGTATTAATGTATTGAAGTCCGCTTGCGGAGCTGGCTTGAATCCCGATTCCTTTAGCTTTGTGCCGACGAATACGTCGATGGGGTTTTCGGATTTAGATTTGAGTGAAGGCGTTGTCGGTTTTTCGACCGGGATGAATGCCCACATGTCTTCGGGTTTGTAGCGGCGGTAGGTCCATTCGTCTGCTAGCCCACCCGAGTTTTTGAAGAGCATGCCTTCTTCGTTTATTTCGATATCGCGTTCCGCTAGGCGGATTTCCTGCATCCGATCGTCATTGGGCCAAGGGGCCCCAGCGGTGATCCATTGTTCAAGGTCGGAGATTTGCTGTTCGGAAAGCCGATCGTTTTCCTTGGGCGGCATTTCGTAGTCGGGGTCATCCCAACGTACGGTTTCCATGATGAAGCTGAATTCGGCATCGCCGGGGATGAGAACGTCGTCGAAGCTCTCGCCACCTTTGAGTAGATCCTCGCGTGATGTGATCGTGAACTGTCCCTTGAGTTCCTTGCCTGGTTCTCCGTGACAGCCGTAGCATTTTTCGGAAAGCGTGGGCAGTACTTTAAGGGTGAAGTGTCGCTCGGCGTCGGCTTGCTCGTCGGCGAAGGAATGGGAAAGCGAACTTGCGAGCACGATGAGAGCTATTGTCAGTTGTTTTGGGGATGCGGAAATCATTTTGAGATTTGAGCGTTTCATTCGGTTTGTAATGGCAAATTGGGTCGTTGGGATTTTCGGCTAGGATTTTTTTAATCACTGATCACACTGATGAATGGGCTGATGATGATTGCGTGGAAGATTTGAAAGTTTGGTTCACGCTAAGTGAGAATAGCTCTACGTTGAAGGTGGTTGATTGCCTTCTTTTTTAGTAGTTCCCAAGGTCGATTTCATCATATCAGTGTAATCAGTGGTTATTGAATTCTTTAAGATTATTTTGATGAAAATTGGTTTTTTGGGAATGGGGTCCACGCGAGTCCCTCGCGTAGCTACTTGGTGTTAGTGGGGTGAGTCGTTTCGTCAGGGTCTTCCTTTTTGATAGAGGTCGGCAATTTCGCTTGAACTTAGGGCTTGGTTGAAAATGGCGAATTCGTCGATGGCTCCATTGAGATTGCGTAGAGCGAATTTCGGGTCGGCTCTGGTGGGTTCATTCCAGTTGCCGATGGATGCGTTGCCGATCTTGACCGTTTCGACAACGTATTGGTCAGGTATCCGATCTTTACTGACAACTTCGCCGTTTACGTAGTGAGTCGTGGTCTTCTCGTCCACGTTGTAAACTGTAGCAATTTGGAACCATTTACCGCTGAGCGACGGATTCCAGAAGGAAGGTGAGTAGGCGATGTGCTTGTCGTTGCCTTTTCCTGGCGCTCCGTCTTGCTTCTTGACGGAGAAAAATAGTCGTCCGTCGTTCATGATTTGCCAGTGAGGTTCATTGAGCTCGTGGCCATCGGTTAGGAAGAGCGAATTGTACATGCGATCGAGGCTATCGATTCGAGCCCAGCAGTGAAGCGTTAGGGAACTTTGCTCGCCCGGTATAGCGACGCGTACACGACTGCCGGTCGGGCTGAAGTTTAAAGCGCTGGAGGATTGATCCCAGCGGTCGGCTGCATTCCGGGCGCTTACAATTGTTCCGTGTAGGTTCGATCCGGATACGTCGATTAGTTGACGTCCGGAGACGCCGTTTTGGTTCATTGGAAAGTAAGCGAGGACGCGCCGATCGGTTCGGAGGAGGGTGCTGTGTTCATTCCAGCTATTGCGACGTTCTTGACGCTGGGCGGAAAAGCGGCGGGCGAAATCTTCCATTACCGGGTACGTATCGGTTTCGAAGCCGATAGACGAAGGAATACCGGTTCCGGTCCAGCGCAAGGACTCGCCGTCCGTAAGGAGACGTTTAGCTTTGGATGTCGGATGCCATTCGATTTCACCTTGGAGGACATGCATGTCGGCGTGTTCGGAAGTCACGTCTAAGGCGAATTCGGTTCCGAGGTCGATCACGTCTCCTGAGGCGGTGGATATTTTGAACCCTTGAGCGGCGGTCGGGACGAGGGCGCGGATCTTTCCGTTGGCGACCGTCATTTCCATGGGCGAGTGGATTTCGAATTCAGCTTCACCTTCGATGATGACGGTAACGCCGCTAAATAATTCGAGTTGGGCGATGCCGGAGCTCATTTGGATATTCCCCTGAGGCATTAGGTCGCCGCGATTGAGGTAAGGGCGGTTTTTCCAAACGGCATCCGAGTGTTCAGTAAGAATGGCGTATCCGGTCGCGCTCGGTTCGGCGATTGCGATTTCGGAGGAGCTGTTCGAATTGTTCAATTGCCAGCCCATGATTCCCATCATTACGAAGAGAGCTATTGCGGCGATTCCCACGAGGGCACGGGCATGTTCTACCCAAAAAGGCATGGGGGGAGTTTCTACGGTTTCGACGAGGGCTTCGGCTTCGGTTGCTAGCGCGTGATTGAGCTTGAGGCGGCGGTAGTATGCTTGGCGGGCTTCCGGGTTGACTCGGAGCTCCGCTTCGAGTCGGAGGAAATCGGCTTCGGAAATCGATCCGTCGAGCAATTCGTCGATCAGTGGGTTCCGTTCGTTGATATTCATGCTTGGATCTCCTTGTTGAGGGCAATGCGTTTTTCGATGCAGATTTGAAGGCGATTTCGAAGGCGGTGTAGGGTGATTTTCAGTCCTCCGATACTGCGTCCGATTTGGATGGAGTATTCTTTAAGTGGCGTGCACTTAAAATAGCGGTGATGGATTAGATCGCGATCGGCAGGCTTGAGCATTTGCAAGCAACTGCGAAGAGCGATTTGGTGGTCGGATAGGTCGTCGATCTCGGACATCATCTCGTCGGCGATGACGTCTTCGATCTCATCGCAGAATACGAGTCGAGCATCCTTGGCTTGGCTGAATCGGTATTTGCGGACTTGAAAGCGAGCGATGCTGAAGGCCCAGGCTTTGAAATGGGTGCCGATCTCGAAGTCGCCGCGCTTTTCCCAAATTTTGGCGTTGGTTTCTTGGGCGACGTCTTCCGCTCTAGAGTCGCCGGGCATGAGCGATTGGATGTAAAGGCGCAGGGCCGGCTGGTGCTGAGTCAGAAGGGAAACAATCGCTGCATCTGTTTCTTTTGGGTCCATGGAGTAAGGGTTACATGGCAAATCCCATTTTTCAGCAAAAGGTTAACGTTTTTTTGTGGGAAAAGTTTTTTCAGAGAAAGATGCGCGAGTCCAGGTGATTCTCTTGCGTAGCTCCTAGGCGGATGGGCGCGTTTGCCCTGCGTAGGCCGTTAATAGTGTGTGGCCATCATGGTCCACATCCACCAAACGAAGAAGGTTCCGAACCACATGAGGAAGTAGAAAGCGATCCTCATATCAGGCAGGACGAAGTAGGTGAGCGCTGCGAGGATGGTTGAGGTTATGATGGACGATAGTATCGACCAACGGATTTTACGTTTGGTTTCTTCGGGTTTCATTGTGGCAAATTGGGAGATGGCAGTATTGGGCCCGCCGGACCGCTAGACTACGATTTTCGTTCGGAGGCAGAAGTCGCCGAATCGTTCGTCGGGTTGTCGCTCGTCTTTATAGGTGCCTAGGATTGGGTCTAGCTGGTCTGTTATTTCTTCGAGCGTGAGCGATTCTTTGAAAAGGGTGCCCAGTCGATCGCCGTGGAAGCCGCCTCCGAGGTATAGGTTGTATTTGCCGGGGGCTCGTCCAACGATTCCGATTTCGGCAAGATGCGGTCGGGCACAACCGTTTGGGCAGCCGGTCATCCGAAGGGTGATGGCTTCTTTTTCGAGATCGTGAATCTCGAGAATTCGTTCGAGTTCGGCAATGAGTTGGGGAATGACGCGTTCGCTTTCCGCGAGGGCAAGGCTGCAAGTCGGTAGGGCCACGCAGGACATTGAGTTGAGCCGAAGGGCTGAGTGGTTTTGGGCTGCGACCACTCGGTGATGTTCGAGAATGCTTTCGATGGATATTCGATCGTTTTCTCGAACGTTGGCGACGATGAGGTTTTGATTGGGCGTCAGGCGAAAATGGCCTTTGTGGATACGAGCGATTTCGCGAAGGGCGGTACGCAAAGAGGATCCTCCGTCATCGCGGACGCGTCCGTTTTGGATGAAGAGGGTTAGGTGGCGATGGCCGTCTTCGCCTTCGACCCAACCGTAGCGGTCCTGACTATTTTCGAAGGTGAATTCTTGGATCGGAGCAAGTTGGTAGCCGAGGCGGGATTCTGTTTCGTCGCGAAACCAGTCGATGCCATAGTCATCTATAGTGTACTTTAGGCGGGCGTGTTTGCGATTGCTTCGGTCGCCGTAGTCGCGTTGGACCGTGACGACCGCCTCGGCGACGTCTACGATTTGATCCGGTTTGCAAAATCCAATTAGACGGGCCAGGCGAGGGTAGGTTCTCTCGTTGCCGTGCGACATGGCCATGCCGCCGCCAGCGGTAACGTTGTAGCCTTGGAGGGTGCCCTCTTTTACGATAGCGATGAATCCGAGGTCGTGAGCATAGACATCGACGTCATTGCTGGGTGGGATGGCGATCACGATTTTGAACTTTCGTGGTAGGTAGGTCTTTCCGTAGATAGGTTCGGCGTCGTGCGTTATTTTTATGTTTTCGCCGGACTGATCCGTGAGCCAGATGTCGTGGTAGGCATTGGTTTTCGGTGTGAGGCGTTCGCTGATGTCGCGCGTCGCTTGGAGAACCTCCGCGTGTATGCCGGGATCGTGAGGATTGGGGCAGCACATGACGTTGCGATTGACGTCGCCGCAGGCTGCGAGCGTATCCATTAAAGCATGATTGATCTTCTGAATGCTCGCTTTGAGATTGGTTTTGATAACGCCATGAAATTGAATAGCTTGTCTGGTCGTGAGCTTTAACGATGGGTTGGCGTAAGTTGCGGCGATCCGGTCCATCGCTAGCCATTGATCGGTCGAGCACATTCCGCCCGGGGCCCGAACTCGAATCATGAAGCTGTAGGCAGGCTCGTGTTTCTGCCTCCTGAGCTTTTTTCGGACGTCGCGGTCGTCTTGCTGATAGATTCCGTGGAATTTAGAAAGCAGGGTGTCGTTACGGGACAGGGCGCCAGTGGACGTGTCTTTAAGTCCGTCCAGCAATCCGCCGCGAAGATAATCGCTGGATTCTTTGAGGGCTTCGTTTTTCACCAGTTTCTTGGGCTCGTGGGAAATAACGGGTGGAGTGACTACTGGATTTTCAGATTTCATTCAATGTGACGGTTCAAAAAGGTTATTAGAGCTCTTTGCAATCAACGTGCGAGACTGATGAAATAGTTATAGGTTCCTATTTAAAAGCGGGTTGCGAGGAGTTTTAGGGCTTTTATTTACAACGAAATTTCGTTTATAACGAAAAGTAGTTGTAAAGAACGAAATTTCGTTTCATATCGTCTTATGGATTTCTATGCGGAAGGTTCGAAGATGGAGTCGAATTTTGGTTCGCTTCTAGGAGAGTTGATTTTGAATTCCGCGGGCGATGGGATATTCGGATTGGATGCGAATGGTCGAACGACCTTCGCGAATCCCGCTGCATGCGAGATGATTGGCTACAGTCAGGAAGAGATGTTGGGCGTATCGTCTCACGATTTGATTCACCATTCGCATCCGGATGGATCGAGTTATTCGGCGAAGACCTGTCCGATTTACGCGGCGTTTAGCGACGGGAAGGTTCATTCGGTGTGCGGGGACGTTTTTTGGCGTAAGGATGGAACGAGCTTGAATGTCGAATATACGAGCACGCCGATTTGGAAGAGCGGGAATTTGATCGGCGCTGTGGTGGTCTTTCGAAATCTGACGCCGCTAAAGGAATCGGAGGAAAATCTTCGAAAGGCGTTGGGGAAGGTGCAAAAGTTGAAAGACCGATTAGCCGCGGAGAACACCTACCTGCAGGAGGAGATAAAGCTTCAAAATAATTTCGAGAACATCGTGGGTCAATCGTCGGCCATTGGGAACGCATTGATGCGGGTGGAAACAGTGGCTCCGACTTCGGCGAGTGTTTTGATTACGGGCGAGACGGGAACCGGGAAGGAGCTCTTGGCCCGGGCAATTCATCATTTGAGCGATCGAAGTTCGGGTCCGTTCATAAAAGTTAATTGTCCGGCGATTCCGAAGGACTTGTTTGAGAGCGAGTTTTTCGGGCATGTGAAAGGAGCGTTTAAGGGAGCGACGAGCGATCGGGCAGGATCGTTCGAATTGGCGGATAAGGGAACGCTTTTTCTCGATGAGATAGGAGAGTTGCCGCCTTCGATGCAGAGCAAGTTGCTCCGCGTGTTGCAGGAACGGGAGTTCGAACGCGTGGGAGAGAGCCGATCTATAAAAGTGGATACGCGAATCGTTGCGGCGACGAATAGGAATTTGAAAAAAGAGATGCGGGAAGGTGGGTTTCGCGAAGATTTGTATTATCGGATTAATGTATTTCCGATTCAGGTGGCTCCGCTGAGGGATCGCCGCGAGGATGTAGCGGACTTGGCAACGAAGTTCTTATTGGCGGCGAAAAAGCACTTTAATCGACCTTCGCCTCGATTGACGAAAGCGAACTTGGAGCAGCTTCAGCGCTACGATTGGCCGGGAAATGCCCGTGAGTTGCAGAATGTGATCGAGCGGGCGACGATGACGGCGACAGGAAAGGCGCTTCGTTTCGAATTGTTCGAGACGCCTTCCGGTAAGGGGTCGTTTGTGGATGGTTCTGAAGAGCAGGAAGTGCTGACTGATGCGGAGATGAAGCGGTGCGTGAGCGAGAACGTTCGAGGCGCATTGAAAATGGCTGACTGGAAGATCTACGGTCCGAATGGAGCGGCGGCATTGTTGGAGATGAAACCTACGACCTTGGCGTCATATGTGGCTAAAAATGGTTTGAAGGGCAGTTGATGGGCGATTGGATTCATGCGCGTCCCTCGCGTAGCTACTTGTGGAAAGAGTCATAGATTGACTTGGGGCGGGGTTTGGGGAATCAATGTGGGGATTCTTTGCTTATGAAGTTTTTACCCCTGATATCCCTTTTAGTAATTGCGTGTTTAGTAGCATGTGCTCCGAAAGAAAAGATAGCCGACGGCAATGTCGAATGGCCGAAGTACCGAGGTCCTGGAGAACAGGGCGTTTCAGAAGCGCGAAATGTTCCTACGGATTGGTCGACGAAAGAGAACATCGTTTGGAAGGCGGAAATTCCGGGACGCGGTTGGTCCTCGCCTATATTGGTTGACGGCAAGATCGTACTGACGACGGGAATCGAGGAGGTCGTGGATGAGATGCATGATCTGAAGGTTCTCCAGGTTGATGCCGAGACGGGAGAGATCATTTGGATCAAGACCGTGTTGCAGGCGACGGTTGAGGAAGCTGAGGATCGGAACGAGAAAAACAGTTTAGCTAGTCCAACGGTCGCTATCGACGAGGGCGTGATTTACGCTCATTTCGCCCACATGGGAACAGTGGCTTTGGACTTCGAGACGGGAGAGACGCTTTGGAAGTATGATGCCACTTATAGGTCTAAGAATGGAGCTGGCGGCACGCCTATCGTAGTGGATGATCTTCTTGTTTTCACGGTCGATAGCTTTGATGAGCCTGCGATTATGGCTCTTTACAAGAAAACGGGAAAAGTGGCCTGGAAAACGGTTAGAAGCCACCAGGTGAAAAATAATTTCTCGCATGGCACGCCATTGCTTATCGAGAATAATGGGCGCAAGGAAATCATTAGCCCTGGCAGCGGCATGGTGGGCTCTTACCGTCCTGAGGATGGCAAAGAACTGTGGATCGTTCGGTATAAGATGGGTTATTCGATGGCGACTCGTCCCATTTTCGTGGACGGCGTTATTTATATGGGAACTGGTTTCGCGCGGCCTAGCGTGTATGCGATTCGGGTCGATGGGGCGACTGGGGATTTAACCGATACGCATGTCAAATGGATGTATCATAAGAGTATGCCGAAATCGCCGTCGCCGAATTTCGTTAATGGCAACATACTCACGCTAGAAGATGCTGGGCGGTTGCAAAGTCTCAACGCGGAAACGGGCGAGAAGCGTTGGATGGAATCGTTGAAGGGGATGTTTTCGGCTTCCCCAGTTTTAGTGGGAGACGATCTATTGTACGTCGTTAGCGAGGAAGGGCTCTTCTATGTGCTTCGGGTCAGTGATGAGGGATGTGAGATTATTTCCCAAATCGAAATGGAAGAAGAAACGCTGGCGACTCCTGCGATTGTCGACGATCTTATTTATCTCCGGACCCGTCACCACTTGTGGAAGATTGGGAATGCAGAGTAGGGGCTGTGATTCTGGATCGTAGGTTCTCCAACAACGGGGCGTGGTGACATTGTTAGGCTATCTTTGTTTGTAGTAGATCTTGGGCATCTCCTTGGAGAGGGTGTCTGCAATGACTTAGCGGCTTTGAGTGAGGAAATCGCTGCAAGATTCCGAGTCCTCGGCGAGTCCTCCCTATTACCTGGATTGCGTGACTTTAATTCGCGAATCGCACGTCGTTGGGGTTGCCGGCGCTCAGCACGTAGGCTGTGAGGTCTAGGATCTCCTCTTTGGTCAGCATATTGAGCAGCGCGGGAGGCATGGGCGAGACCTTCGATGGTTCGAGACTCTTAACCTGCTTGCGATCGACGTTGACGCGTTGATTGGGATTGGTGAGGTCGGTATTGAGCGTGACCAAGTCTCGGTTGAGGTTGACCACGACTCCATAGTGGGTCTGGCCGTCGAGCATTTCGACTACGATCGGTACGAACTGTTCATTGACCTCTTTACTTGGGTTGATGATCTGGTCGATGAAGTCACGGGGCGAGTAGCGCCCGCCAGATCCAGTCAGATCCGGTCCAGTCGAACCACCAGCGTTCTGGAAGCGATGGCATGCGTAGCAAGCGGTACCGGCGAACATGGTTCGGCCGTTTTCGAAATTGCGACCGGTCATGCCCGCTTCGGCATCTGCTGCCAGGTCGTCGAGCGTCCAGTTCTTTTGGAAGGTTCGGCCCACCATGAAATTCGCGGTGAGCGCTTCGGTGGGCGATTTCTTTTCGACTTTTCGGTTCAGCACTTCGGCGAGATCGTGCCGCTCCTTGGCGGTGAGCGTAGCCAAGGCTTCATTACGAATGTTTTCGATGAAGATCTCGAAGGACGCTCCGCCTCGATAGTTGGCTGCGTTGCGAAACCATTCGAGGTAGTCGGTTCTTAGTTGGTTGGTCCATCCGGCAGTGAGCATGCGGAGGGAGCGGGCGTACTCGAGTTGCTCTTCTTGAGTCGGCGCTCGCTTCAGCAAGGCGATTGCTTTTTTGGCGACGGTTGGGGATTGGAGAAAGACCAAGGTTTCGCAAAGCACTTGGTTGAGCTCGATTGTGGCGGCTGGGAATTGCTGATCGAGTTGGGCGGTCAGTTGTAGGGCGATGCTGGAGTTGGGGGTGCCAAAGCGGTTGAGGACCACTTGGTAGGTTCTGACCAGGGCGCGTTGATTGTTTTCGTCGAGAGCGTCGAAGTCGATATCCAGCAATGAAGTTAGGATGTCATCGCGCAGAGTGTCGTTAACTGGCGGATCTGTGCGTTCGCGATGGAAAGGGTCGATGCCTTCGACTCGAGCGAGGGCCAGCAGAGCGGTGATGCGGCGTTCGGAGACCTTTTCCTTGAGGGCGCGATTCATCCATGTCCGAGCGGGTTGGCTTTCAATCGCTACGCGAGCGGCGGAGCGGATGAAGAGGTCTTCGTGGTTGAGGCGCGGCCAAGCTGCCTTAACGGCGTCTGCATCCGTTTTTCCATGAAACGCTTCAAGACTACGGCGAGTATTGCGGGCTTTTTGTCCGCCGGTTTTGGCTTTGACGGGATCGGTTTCCGCTTGGCCGGTGTAAGTGACGCGATAGAGTCCGGATTGAACTTTGCGGCCGCCGATGGTGAAGTACATGGCGCCATCTGCAGGATTGATGATGGCATCGGTTACGGGAAGGGGCGCTCCGCTGATGAAGTCTTCCTTTTCGCCGGTGTAGCTAGAGCCGTCAGGTCTTAGGTGAACTGCGTAAATCTTGCCCCAGCTCCAGTCGAGGATGTAGAGGGCTTTCTGGTATTTGGCTGGGAACTTGGCTCCGTATCCGAAAGTGACTCCGGTGGGCGAGCCTGGGCCGATGTTAACTGTGGCTGGAAGCGTGTCAGCATACCATTCGGGCCATTTGCCAGTGCCGTTGCGCCAGCCGTAGTCGGAGCCGCTAACTGTGTGCAGGACGCGGGTCGGGCGATACCAGGGAGTGTTGAAGTCGTACTCCATGTCGGCGTCGTAGGTGAAGAGCTCGCCGTCGGCGTTGAATTCCGCGTCGAAAATATTGCGATAGCCGTGAGAATAGACTTCGAAGTTTTGTCCGTCGGGATCGACCTGGTAGATGATGCCGGCGGGAGCGAGGCGGTCGCGGTTGTGTCCTCGTCCGTCAGGCATACGCGGAAGGAGGTGGTCTTCTCCCCAGTTGGTGTTGACGCGCGAGTCGCTGAATTCGGTGGGTTCGGTGTTGTTGCCGGTGATGAGGAAGATCGATTTTCCGTCAGGGGAAAGGCGAACCGCATGAACGCCGTGGTCGCCGCGGGCGGAGATTTGGCGGAGGAGTTCGACCTTGTCCAGCTGGTCGTCGCCATTGGTATCGGTAAGGCGATAAAGGCCGGACTTGGTATTGTCATTGTAATTGTTGACGCCCAGGTAAAGCGCATCGAAGGCCCAAAGCATGCCGTTGGCCGCTTCGACATCTACTGGTACCTTTTCAATCGTAGATCGATCTAGCGTTTCACCTGCGGCAGGAACGGGGAAGCGGTAGAGACCGCCGAATTGATCGCTGGCGATAATGCGCCCCTTGCCATCGAGGCAGAGATTGACCCAGGAGCCCTGTTTGCTGCCGGGGACGGAGTAGACTAGATCGACTTGGAAGCCTTGTTTAGCTGTAATGCGGTTCGATGGAGTGGCCCGGTTTTCGTTTATCGCCTTGCCTTCGTTCGGATCAGTTTTGGCCTTCTTCTTTTTAGGATCGGCAAGTGCAGCTTTTATGGCCCCCTGTGCTTCTTTGCCGCGAAGTTGTTTTAGTTTGATGTCCTTGGCGAAGGCCAGCATGGAGGGGCCTTTGTGTAATTGAAGACCGATTACGCCTTTTTTTGCCGTGTTGGGATGGCGGTCGTTCACGTCGACCGTGACCACGCCATTGATCTTGTGGATGGAGCGGTTGCCTACGGCGATGACTTCGTAGGTGTTCCAATCAAAGACGTTGAAATGGGAATCGTTACCGACCTTGCCAGTGACCTTCGGAGTGGATTTTCCTTTGGCGTTGAGCTCCACCGGTACCATTACTTTTTGTCCGCGTTGGGCTACAATGCCGCGGCCGGTTTTTTCGCTGTAGTACATGCCAAGGTATTCCGGCTTGGGATGAATGTCGAGCTGGGGGCCGGAGAGTGCGTTTGGCAACCCGTCAATGTCTTGGGCACGGTACATGATGCCCGAGTTGCTGTCACCTTGCAGCTTGAATTCGAGTTTCAGGTGGAAGTTGCCGACCTCCGCTTTGCGATAGATCAGGAAAGTGTTGTTTTCGATCGTGACGCCGTGAGTCGAGCCGACGATTGTACCGTCTTCGACGCGCCAAAGTCCCTCTTGGCCCTCCCATCCAGAGAGGTCCTTGCCGTTGAAAATGGATTTGAATCCATCCTGAGCCTGGGCGGTTGCTCTTAGTGTGAAGCAGGCTGCAAGCAAGGCGAAGAGCGCGATTTTAAGGGAAGGTTGAATGCGAGGGCGATTGGTCCTCATAGTGATTTGAAAATGAAATGGAAAAGCGATTGGGGGTGCTATTAAAGTGTTTTACGACAAGGCTCGGAATCTCGGGCAACACTATCGTAATTCTCTCATATCGCAGAACTCTGCCGATTCTGCCATCTTTTTGAAATGTTGTGTTGGGCTTCCGCGATTTGACTGGGTCGATTTGGTGGCGCAGAGAAAAGATAATCGAGGCATGATGCAATAATAGGACCTAGAATACTAGTACGTTCTTGCATAATCTATTGTACAAAAACGGATAGGGATGTTTTAAAATTGTTATTCTCAACGAGGTTCATTTTGAATGAATATCCTCTATGATGCTCCGATCTCGATTCCTGCCCATGGGACTGGCCTGCTTTGCGCTGCTGTCTTCTGCGTTTGCCGCAGATGAACGTCCCAATGTTCTCTTTTTCCTGATCGACGATCAGCGCAATGATACCTTGGGCTGCGCAGGGCATCCAATCGTTAAAACGCCAAATGTCGATCGATTGGCAGAAGAAGGCGTTCGCTTCGAAAACGCTTTCGTAACGACTGCCATTTGCGCGGCGAGTCGAGCTTCGATCTTTACGGGCCTGCATGAGCGAACTCATGGTTATACTTTCGGTAAACCGCCGGTTTCGGATGAGTATGTTTCAAATGGATACCCTGCGCTTTTTAAAAGAGCGGGTTATCGAACGGGCTTCGTAGGGAAATACGGAATTAAGCCTAAGCAGAATCAGTTTTTCGATGCTTACGAGGAAATTCGCGGCAGTCCATACTTGCATAAGCAGGAGGATGGTTCGGTTCGGCATGAGACTGAGTTGTCGGGCGATTTTGCGGTGAATTTCATTCAAGAGTCGGAAGGACCGTTTTGCTTGTCGGTAAGTTTCAATGCATCGCACGCCGACGATGGTAATCATATTCCCGGAATAGGGCATTTCCCGTGGCCGAAGGCAATGGATGGAATGTATGAGGACGTAGAGATTTCCAATCCGCGATTGGGCGACCCGAGCGTCAGGGATGGACTACCTGATTTCTTTCTTGAAGGATCCATGAATCGTCAACGCTGGTACTGGCGTTGGGATACGCCGGAGAAGTACGATGCGAATATTCGAGCGTATTTTAGAATGCTAAGCGGAATCGACAACACGATCGGACGCGTGGTTCGGGCTTTGGAGAAGAAGGGAATCGCTGACAATACCATCATAGTCTATACGGGAGATAATGGATACATGATGGGTGACCGCGGAATGGCGGGAAAGTGGAATCACTTCGAGCAAAGCCTGCGCGTGCCGATGATTATCTACGATCCCCGAGTGAAGCAAAAGAAGGCATTCAGAACGGAGTCCGAAGTTGTCTTGAATATCGATCTTGCTCCGACATTTCTCGATGCCGCGGGAATCGATACACCACCGCATTACCAAGGACGCAGTTTGCTGTCGATGGTTCAGGGAAAGAAAGCCCGGAATTGGCGCGATGATTTCTTTTGCGAGCACCTGATGGAAAACGCGAAGATTCCTAAGTATGAAGGCGTACGAGGCGAGCGATACGTGTATGCTCGGTATTTCGAAAACGACTACGAATTTCTGCATGATCTGAAGGCTGATCCGGATCAGTTGGTGAATTATGCGAATAATCCTGAGTATCAACGTGTGATCGCCAAGATGCGGGCACGCTGCGATGAACTGAGGGATGAGTACGGCGGCGAGTACGTGACTTACGTGAAGCCGAAACAAAAATAGTTATACCTTTTGGGCCACTTGGAGAGCGGCCATGACCATTTAACAAAATCAAATTATGAAAACACCCCTATTATTCCTCTGCCTTCTATGCGTCTTTTGCGGCTATGCTCAAGCTGCTCAAGATCGTCCCAATATCGTGCTCATCCTTTCGGATGATCAAAGTTGGACGGATTATAGTTTTATGGGCCATCAGCAGATTGAGACGCCTCGTATCGATCGCTTGGCTAAAGAAAGCGCTGCTTTTGCTCAAGCGTATGTGCCGACCGCCCTGTGCCGTCCTTCATTGATGACCTTGGCTACTGGTTTGTATGCGCACCAGCATCGAACTTCCGGTAACGATCCTGCGGATACGGAGGCCAATGCGGCTCACGCCAATGCGGCAGATGAAGACCCAAGAGAATTGTTAATTTCTCATGTAGACGAATTGCCGACGGTGGCCAAGCTATTGGGGGAAGCCGGGTATTTGAGTCACCAAAGCGGCAAGTGGTGGGAAGGTCCGTATCAGCGCGGCGGATTTACGCATGGCATGACAAGGGGCTTTCCAAAGCCTAGGGGTCGCCATGGCGATGACGGTTTGAAAATTGGTCGTGAAGGAATGGATCCGGTTTTCGATTTCATCGATGAAGCCGTGGAAGCGGAGAAACCATTCTTTCTATGGTACGCGGCCTTTATGCCGCATACGCCTCACACTCCGCCAGCACGTTTGTTCAAAAAATACAAAGCAGAAGGTTTGACTGATTCCGTGGCGAAATATTACGCGATGTGCGAGTGGTACGATGAAACTTGCGGTCAATTGGTAGATCGCCTCGAAGAGAAGGGGATTCGCGACAATACGTTGATTGTTTACGTATGCGACAATGGCTGGGTGCAGCTTGAGGATCGGAACGGTTATGCGGCGCATTCCAAGCGTAGTCCCTACGAAAAAGGAACGCGTACACCGATTTTATTTTCATGGCCTGGCGTGATCGATGAGGCGAATCGTCCAGAGTTGTGCACTAGTATTGATATAGTCCCTACAATGCTGGCGGCTGCGGGAGTTGATATTCCGAAGAGCTTGCCTGGCTTGAATTTGTTGCCTGCTCTGGAGAGTGGAAAAGCGATTCGTCGCAATACGATATTCGGCGAATCGTTTGCCCATGATATTGCCAATATCCATAAGCCTGAGGATTCTTTGCTCTATCGCTGGGTTATTGATGGCGATTGGAAATTGCTGCTAACCTACGATGGCCGTCAGGGTCGAATGAAGTACCCGCCGAATGAGACAGGTCCGCGCCTCTTTAACGTGAAAGCCGATCCCTACGAACAAAACGACGTAGCGGCTGCGAATCCAGAACGTGTAAAGAAACTTGCCAAGAAAATCGCTAAGTGGTGGCCGGTCACCGAGCGCATGATCATAGGAATGTGACTGGATCGTTGTAGCTACGCGAGGAACTCGCGTGGATTCGCCGAAAGTGGCTACGCGAGTTTCTTGCGTGGCTACTAGAGGTGTTTGCTGGGCTATACATCCAATAGCCAGCGTGCGGCACTTGGGATTCGATCGAGGGTTTCTTGACGAATGAGTTCTTGCTGGGGTGTTTGTTGGGGTTCGTCTCGGTGACAATAGTAGCTGTGAATCGCTCGCCGAGGTTGCTCGGTTCGGTTTGTCGTTCCACCATGCCATACGTGGGAGTTGAATACAACGACAGTGCCTGCCGGCGCTTCGAGTATGATTTCGTAAGGATGCGGGAGGAGTGGGTCATCCATTTCCTCGTCAGGCATTTTGCCGCAGAGGTGGGTTCCGGGAACGAGGCGCGTGGCTCCATTGGCAACCGAGAAATCGTCGAGCAGCCAGATTGAATTGCAGACTCGGTAAGCTCCTGGAGGAACGGCTTCGCGCCAGTCGACATGGAGTTTTTGTAGCCCTTGATTCGGTTTCGCGGCTCGATAATTCAAAGAGGATAATTTGAATTCAGATCCGAGCGTGTGGTTTACTGCGGATAGCAATTTGGGGTGGGTGTAGAGAAAATCGAAAACGGGACCTTTGTTGGCTAGGTTGGCCAGTCGATGAACCCCATCCTCCTTGGGGTGACGGATGTGCTTGGAACCGAATATTTCGCTGCCTCCATTGTCACCTTCAACGCCTACTAGTTCTCCGACGCGGGCTCTTAGCTCGTCAAGCAATTCCGGCGAAAGCAATTGTCCCAGCGAAAGGTATCCATTCGTATCCAGAAAATCTTTTTCATCTTGCGATAAAGGATGATCGCATGCGTGTAATTCGTCGATGGGGTGGATCATTTGAAATTGTGAATTGTGAAGGATGAATCTGGATTGTCGAAGCTTCTTCAACTTTCATAATTCATCCTTTCTTCGTGGGGGAAGTATCCGCTGCCGATCGCTTCGGAAAAGACGACCCATTCGCCCGCTTGAGCATCGCCTAGGGCTTCGAGGATCTTCGATCGGTTTAATGACAGGTCTTTCTCAACTACAAGTTGGACTGCGCGAATTTTCATGTGGGGTAGGGCGATGTCTTGGGGGCTTAACGCGAGGGGCTTGTTTTGTTTGAAAGTGGTCCACGCGAGTCCCTCGCGTAGCTACATGGCTTTTGGTTTTTGGTCTATTAGTAGGTAGCTCGCCCGCCGCTTAGGTCGAAGGTGGAAGCGGTGTTGAAACTGGCTTCGGGCGACACGATCCAGGCGGCAGTGGAGGCGACTTCTTCGAGAGTGCAGAGGCGTTGCATGGGAATCTTTTCGGTCATGTATTTAACTTGCTCTGGAGGCATGCTTTCGACCATGGCGGTCTTTACGACGGCTGGGGCTAATGCGTTTATAGTGATGCCCGTTTCCGCGTATTCTTTGCCGGCTGATTTCACTAGCCCGATAACACCGGCTTTTGATGTAGAATAGGCGCACATGCCAGCATTGCCTTCTTTGCCCGCAATTGAGGCGATAAGGAGAATGCGGCCATAGTCCCTCTTCGTCATCGCCTGCAAAGCGTGTTTGAGGACCAGGAAGGATCCGCGAAGGTTGACTGCGATTGTTTGGTCGAAATCTTCGGCAACGATGTCAGCGGTTTGTATTGAGGTTGGTCCCACGATACCTGCGCAATTTACAACGACATCAATGTTGTCGAATTTCTGGAGGGTATTGCTGATAGCGGCTTCGATGTCCGATTCTTTGGATACGTCTACGCATTCGAATGAAGCCTGATAGCCTTTGCTGATAAGTTCCTCGGCGGCTAGACGACAGTCGTCCTCAATTCGATCGAAAATGACGATTCGTCCACCTTCGCTAGCAATACGTATACCGATAGCTTTTCCGAGGCCGTTTGCTCCTCCTGTTATAACCGCAACTTGATTTTCGAAACGAGAACTCATCACACTTTGCTAGAGGCTATTGGGTGTTGTATCAACCACCAATCGATTGATGAAAGAAATAGAGTTGGCCTAGCGATGATAAACGCTATTGTAGCGACTTAATGGCATCAGTTAATTGCGTCATTCGTTTCTTCTTTTCCCTCGGAGCTTTGCTTTGCGTCTGGGCGATGCCTTGGTTAGAAGCGAAACAGAATCCGAATGTCTTGTTTATCGCGGTCGATGACTTGCGAGTGGAGCTAGGCTGCTATGGTAGCGATCATGTTCTGTCCCCAAATATCGATCGGCTAGCGGAACAGGGGACTTTGTTCGAGCGAGCGTATTGCCAGCAGACCGTATGCAATCCATCGCGGGCTTCATTGTTAACGGGATTACGCCCGGATGCTTTGAGGGTTTGGGATTTGTATACTCATTTCAGGGAAAATAGACCGGAGCTGGTGACGCTGCCGCAGCTCTTTAAGGAGAATGGGTATTACTCCCAGTGCGTGGGAAAAATATTTCACAATTGGCGGCAGGATGATTGGAAGGGCGACCGTGTGTCGTGGAACGAGCCGGAGTTTTTGCATTATGCGTCGCACGGGAAGGACGATGCACAAGTTGTTGGCGAGGCACCTCCAAATCTAGCATCGGGCACGGGAGGGACCGAGTGTCGCGATGTGCCGGACGACGCGTATTACGATGGACGCGTGGCGAATAGGGCGGTTGAGGCGTTGAAGACGTTGAAGGACCGAGAGCAGCCGTTTTTCTTGGCAGTTGGGTTTTGGAAACCGCATACTCCGTTTAACGCGCCGAAGAAGTATTGGGATATGTATGACAGGGATGCGGTTCCGGTCCCAGACAATTTGGATCCTCCGTTGAATGTGCCGGAGATAGCGATGACGAATTCGCGTTATGATGGGCGGTCGAAACCGGATGAGCTTCGAGAGATGCATCATGGTCACCTCGCAGCAATTAGCTATTTGGATACGCAGATTGGAAAGGTGATAGCTGAACTGGAGGCCTTAGATTTGAGGGACGATACGATCATAGTGTTTTGGTCGGACCATGGATTGCACTTGGGGGAGCATGGGCTGACTCGGAAGACCACGGCTTTCGAACTGGATGCGGCGGTACCGATGATCGTGGTGACTCCTGAGCATGGAAGGGGTCAACGAACCGAAGCTCTCGTGGAGTTAATGGACGTGTATCCTACCTTGCTGGAGCTTTGCGGATTAGAAGCGTCCCATCGATTGGAGGGGCGATCGCTTGTTTCGCTCTTAAAAGATCCTGAATCGGATTTTAAGTCGGCGGTTTTGACGCAGACGCCGAGACCAAACTATCCGAAGGGAAAACTGCCCGAGGTGATGGGGTACTCGGTTCGGACGGATCGTTTTCGCTATACTGAATGGCGTGATTTCGAAACAGGATCGGTCCTCGACAAAGAGTTGTATGATCATGGAAGTGATCCCTTGGAGACAGTGAATGTTGTGGCGGGTGAACGATACAATGCGTTCTTACCAGAATTGGCGTCCCAACTTGAGGAGTTGGTGAAGCGATGAAGCGTTTGGCTCCTGCATCCTGGACTATTTTCGCTTGCTTGGCGTTTATGGCTCTCGGATTTGGAGAGCGTCCGAATATCGTGCTGATTATGGCGGATGATCTGGGGTACGGGGATTTGGGCTGCTATGGTAGTCGATTGAATGATACGCCTCATATCGACGGTCTCGCTGCATCGGGATTGCGGTTTACGGATTTCCATTCTGCGGGACCGATGTGTACGCCGACTCGTGTAGCGACGTTGACGGGTTTGTATCAACAGCGTTTCGGAGCGAAATTCGATGCAGCTATCTCAGGTGTACGTGATCATGATTCCGGGTTGCCGCTTGATGCGGTCACGATTGCAGAGGTTTTGAAAGAAACTGGTTATGCTACGGGATGTTTTGGGAAGTGGCATTTAGGATACACGCCTTCGTTTTTTCCGACGAAACAGGGATTTGAGGAATTCGTCGGTTTGGGCTCGGGCGACGGCGATTTTTTCAATCACGTAGATCGAAGCGGGAAGGAAGATTGGTGGAGGAACGAAACGAAGGCTCCCGAAGAGGGGTATACGACCGATTTGTTGACGAGGCATAGCGTTGATTTTATCAAGCGTCATTCTGAGCAACCGTTTTTTCTGTATGTACCTCACCTCGCCATACATTTTCCTTGGCAGGGACCAAATGATCCGCCTCATCGAGTCAAGGGTGTCGATTACGCGGATGACAAATGGGGCGTTATCCCGAATCGAGCTAATGTGAGCGGACACGTGAAGGCGATGATTGAGTCGCTCGATAGAAGCGTAGGAACGATTCTATCAGCTCTAGAGGTTCATGGATTGAGAGAAAATACTTTGGTGATCTTTACGTCGGATAATGGCGGATATATTCGGTATGCTGGTGGGTTTGAGAATATATCCAGCAATGGCCCATTGCGGGGTCAGAAGTCCGATGTGTACGAGGGCGGACATCGCGTGCCGGCTATTGTTTCTTGGCCCGAAAAAATCGACCCTGGAGTGACAGACGAGCTGGGTCATTCGACTGATTGGTTTTCTACTTTTCTGGCCCTTGCTGGGATCTCGAATAATGAGTTTCGATCAGATGGCGTGGATTTGGCGCCTTTGTTTTTCCATGAAGAAAATTTACCTGAACGGAATTTGTATTGGCGAATTCGCGAGGACTATGCAGTTCGAAGCGGTCCGTGGAAATTGACCTTTGAGCGCGGCAGGCTTGAATTGTTTAATCTGGATCAAGATATTGGAGAACGTAGTGATCTCGCTGAATTGATGCCTGAACGGGTCGAATTGATGAAAGCGATTTGGAGACAATGGAATTCGGAAGTGGATCAAAGCGCGGAGGCGTATCAATGAAGAGGGTACAGCGAGCTTTTTCTGTATTTTGGGTGCTTTTAGTAGGCACGATTGTGTGTGCTCGACCAAACATTATCTTCATAATGGCGGACGATCTCGGTTATGGCGATCTCGGTTGTTATGGTCAAACGAAGATTGAGACTCCGAATATTGATGCATTGGCTCGCGGTGGAATGCGTTTTACGCAAGCGTATGCAGGCGGACCGGTGTGTACGTCTTCAAGGAGCGTGTTGATGACTGGCATGCATAATGGACATACTCCGGCGCGGGATAATGTGCCGCACTATAATACGTATCTGAATAGTGGTGACGTAACAATTGCTGAAGTTCTCAAAACGGCGGGCTATCGATGCGGAGGTATTGGGAAGTGGAGTTTGGGAGATCCGGGCACGGAAGGCGATGCGACGAAACAAGGTTTCGATATGTGGTTTGGCTATCAGAATCAGGATCATGCTCACTACTACTTTCCTGAGTATTTGGATGATAGCGATGCTTCTAGCGGCCGCGTTGAATATCACGGCAATAGTCGATCGAAGGACGTGTATAGTCATGATGCTATGACGAATCGGGCATTGAGTTTTGTAAAGGAATCAGCTGGATCGCCTTTTTTTCTCTACGCGGCTTATACGGTTCCGCATTTTTCAAACAGAAGCGAAGATCCTGATCGTTTAAGCGTTCCGTCATTGAGTGCCTATGGAGATAAACCTTGGAGCTTAGCCGCTAAGAAATACGCATCCATGGTCAGTCGCTTGGATAGAGATGTGGGGCGGATCGTCGATTTGGTCGAAAGCCTTGGTTTGTCTGAGAATACCTTGATCGTTTTTACGAGTGACCAAGGACCTCTGGAAGGCGGTCCGAGCAAGGAGTTGAATAGCAATGGCGCGTTGCGAGGAGCTAAGCGAAGTTTGTACGAGGGTGGTATTCGGGTGCCGTTTGTCGTTCGTTGGGAAGGAACGGTTAAAGGCAATCAAACCAACAATGACGTTATCGCATTTTGGGATATGTTGCCAACCCTGGCAGAAGTTGCGGGAGTGGATTTGGTTTCGGAAACTGATGGACTATCGGTTCTTGATGCTTTTCTGGGAAAACCACTCATAGAGGATCGTGACTATCTGTATTGGGATTACGGTCACAGTCGAAGGCGTTATGATCAAGCGGTTCGCTTAGGTGAATGGAAAGGGATTCGATTGGGATTGGACAATTCCGTTCAGCTTTACCATCTTGGTCGAGATCCGGGAGAGCTTCGGGATGTAGCGAAACAAAATCCCAATATGGTGAAGCGGATTGTTGAAATGATGAACACGGCTGCAGTACCTGATGAGCGTTACGAAATTGGTAAACTATACGAAGGGAAACCCATTTGGATGCCCGCTTGGATTAACGAGTGAGTCGAATAGTTGTTTCCTGACGAAGATAAAAGTGCTTTGAGGGAGTCATTGCAGATTCCACGTCGATGTCTCGACGTAGCTACGTCGCAAGGCGGCGTGGTTTTGATTCACCATCTGCGGACGATTGTGTAAGACGATTCTGTTGAGGGACGACAACGAATTTGATCAACCCCAGGGGGAGGGAGCTTTCGTTTATTCGTTAATCCGAAGTCTTCATCGCTGCGTGATGGTCCTTAAGAATCTGTCTGGCGGCGAGCTTGCCAGGTCCACCCATGACTCCACCGCCAGGGTGTGTTCCGGAACCGCATTGGTAGTATCCGGAAATTGGAGTACGGTATTGGTTCCATCCGGGAGCCGGGCGGTTTAGAAACATCTGTGGCGTGAAGAGTTCGCCCGCGAAAATATTTCCTTCGCTAAGGCCTACGAAGCGTTCGATATCCAATGGAGTTACGACTTCGCGGTGCTCGACAAGCTTGCTGAAGCCTGGGAAGAATTCTTCTAGAGTGTTTTGTACGGTATCGCCGAGGTTCTCTCGTTCGGCATCCCAATCGCTTTCCGCCAGTTTGTAGGGCGTGTACATGACAAAGCATGACATGATGTGTTTGCCCGGTGGGGACATGTCGGGATCGACTGTGGATTGAACGCAGCAATCGAGAAAGGGCCTGCGACTGTAGCGTCCGGCTAAGCAATCGGCGAAAGCATCTTCCAGATAGTCGAAGGAGGGACCAACGTTTGTAAATCCGGTGAAGATATCGGCTCGTCCATCTAATCCCGGAAAATTCGGTATATCGGATAGGGCGAAATTTACTTTGGAAGCAGTACCTTGAAATTTGTAATCCTGTATAGCTTGGACGAGATCGCCGGGGAGATCGGCTGGGTCTACGAGCTTCATGAACGTGCGACGCGGGTCGAGGGCGCTGACCACGATAGGAGCATTGATTTGAGTTTGGTCTTTGAGTCGGACCCCAGTGGTTTGACTGTTTTCGTATAATACGGTTTCTACTCCGGCTTCAGTTTGAATCGTTCCGCCAAAGGATTCGAAGGCACGTGCTAGAACTTGAGTGAATCCGCCATTGCCGCCTTTGTGGAAGCCCCAGTCACCCTGAACTCCATCGTACTCGCCAAGTCTATGGAAGAGCCAAACGAGTCCTGATTCCTTGGATCGCGGCCCGGCTTTAGTGCCGATAATGCCGCTGGAGACAATCTGCGCTTTGAGCAGGTCGCTCTCCAGGTATTCGTCGAGAATTTCGGCCGCGCTGCAATTAGCAAATTTGTCGATCATAGCCCGGATGTCCTCGGGCAGTTTTTCGATGTATTGATTCAAGGCTGCCATCTCCGCAAGGTCGGCTGGATTTTGGCTAGCGCTATTCGGCGGAATTTCGTCGACCAAAGGCTTGAGTGCATGACACACGCGATTGATGAGGTGATTTAGATCGCGATAGGCCTCGGCGTCCTGAACGGAGTAGCGAGAGATTTCGTGAAAATTAGCATCTTTGTCAGGGCCTAGAAGCAGGTATTCGCCGTCGAAACCTGGTTGGAAGGTGTTGGTCATTGGCAAGACCGTCAAACCATGGGAAGCGAGATCCAAGTCTTGAACGATATCCGGTCTTAAGAGACTGAGGGCATAGGAGAATGTCGTGAACTTGTATCCAGGAATCAATTCTTCGGTGATCGCGGCTCCGCCTACAAGCGAACGTTGTTCGAGGACGAGAGTTTTCAGTCCTGATTTCGCCAAGTAAGCGGCGTTGACTAATCCATTGTGGCCGCCGCCTATGACAATTGCATCGTAATTCGTTTCGTTGTTCATAGGGCGGCCTTCCTGGCTGGCTGATCGGTTTTACGTGTAGGATTGAAGAATGGCATTCGTTGCACGCGTGCGAGTACGTTCCGATTCTTTTTTATTATGGGTATCTCGAGATCAACTTCGGTTCCGGGCTTTGCGAGTTCGTTGGGCAACTTGGCAATCGCTATCGGCTTTTTGAGGATAGGGGAAAAAAGGAAACTCGTGGCGTAACCCGCGTAGTCCCATTCGTGGCTTCCGCGTCGGTAGATATTGTGAGTCGATTCGCAGTAGAGCTCGTATTTTGGCGGCATGATGCCTGCTTCTAGGTGTACGCGTTCGTAGTCATTCCAATCGATGCTCAAACCCACCGTGGTCCACCGGTTGGACCCTTCGGTCATTTGTTTCTCGATCGCGTCTCGGCCGATGAAATCACGAGGGTCGTGCGCGAGCTTTCGAAGCATCCAGCGCCAACCTAGTTCGATTGGCGTCTCGCGCTGTTCGTCCACCCAAGCAAAGCGGGCCGATTGGAAGTCGACGTCCAGCAATAGAAGCCCTGCCTCGACACGAGCCATTTTCAAAGCTTCCAAACCAATTGGAATGACGTTGTAGTCGTGCCCAGCCGAGATGAGGCATTGCCAGATCCGGTCCGCATCTTCGGCCTTAATCCAGAGTTCGTAGCCAAGATCACCGGTGTATCCGGTTCGTGATAACAAGACGGGAGAACCTTCGATCTCCGTTTGAGCTAATTCGAAGTAGGATAGTGAATCTGTGGCGTCGGTCAATTGTGAGATCGTGCTGTAAGCGTGCGGCCCTTGCACGGCGAGAATGCCGTAGTCGTTCGTAAGGTCTTCGATTTCGAGGTTTGAAAGATCTAGGGTGGAAGCGGTGGCCCGGAAATAGTGAAGGCTTGGTTCTCCTGCAGTTAGCCGAAAATTATCGTCAGAGATTCGAAGAATGACGCCGTCTTGCAGAACGAACCCATCTGAATTGCACCAACAGGTGTATTGAGCATCGCCGATTTTGCATTGGCCGATGTCGCGAATCATAACGGATTGTAGAAATCTAAGGGCGTCCGGTCCGCTTATGCGATATTTGAATAGAGGCGATGTATCCAAAATCGCCACTGAGTTACGAATGGCATAGTATTCGGCGATAGTGGAATATTGGTATCGAGGGGCTACTAGGTAGCCGGACCAGTGTTTCCAGATTCCTGTCTCGTTGTAGGGAGCCAGGCAGTTGTGAAAGGGAGTTGTTTTGGGCATTTGGGTATTCTTGGAAAATTTGAACGGGGCACGATGATGCGATGCATCGTGGCATTATAAAAGAGACCTCGATCTCGAGGAAGTAGCTCTTTGGGGTTACTAGAGTCCGCTGTATCGGTTCCGGTAGAGAGTCTCGGCGATCACGCTGGCATCAATCATGCAGCCAACCGGGATGGGAGGGGAGCAGGGGATTATTGATTTCCGTTGAGGGCACATGATTTGGGATAAGCCGAATTCTTGAGTAGATTGGGAATTGATTGGGGATCGGGTCAATGTTGAAAGTGGGATTTGAGAATTTCTAAATCTTGATGAAAGAAGGAGTGAACGATGGTAATAATCTTTTTGGTCAATGCTCGTTCCTCGCTTGTTGCCTCTGCGAGGCAAATAGGTGTCTCTGTCGAGACAATAGGTTTTTACTTGGAGGTGGGGTGGAAACATTTGATTGCTAGTTGGGGCGTGTTTTAGTTTTGTGATGATCCCCCAAGAATGAATAAACTACCTTTTGTCTTTAGCGTCTACGTGCTCCTTGCTTTTGTCGGTCTCGCGGCTGATTCGCGGCCCAATATTTTGCTGATTCTTTCGGACGATCATAGTATGCCGCATTTGGGCGCTTATGAGGATGCGAATTGTAAGCGTTTTAATATTACGCCGAACCTGGATGCGATGGCGTCGGAGGGCATGTTATTCAACCGAACCTACACGGCTGCACCTCAATGCGCGCCATCACGTATTTCGATTTTCGCTGGGCGGTCTCCGGTGGGCTTATCAGCTACTCGGTTTGCGCAGCCTGCTCGCGCGGATACGGTTTTGTTTACCGATGTATTGAGCGAAGGTGGCTACTGGGTTGGTTTGGACGGACGACATCAGCATTTAGATGGTCGCGGTAAGGACCTGGACCATGTGACCGAAGCGCTTGTAGAGTTGGGCATGCGGGACGAGGCGTTCGAGAAGCGATTCGATCACTTCGTCCGAGGCGCTAGCACGAAAGGGGGGGAGCTTCCTAAGGTTGGAAATCTCGTCGGTTCGATCCTTGACGAGGTGCCGGATGGTAAACCGTTCTTTCTTTATTTTGGATTCAACCAACCGCATCGCAGATGGGGCGATGATTATGATAAGATAGATCCGTCTCAATTGGTGTTGCCTCCCGATTGGCCGGATTTGCCTGAAGTTCGTTTGGATTACGCCAAGTATTTAGCAGAAGTGCGTGATTTGGATACTGGAATTGGATTAGTAGATGATGTATTGGAAAAACGGGGACTAAAAGAAAATACCTTAGTTATCTTTATGGGAGATAATGGCGAAGCCTTGCTTAGAGGAAAGGGAACCTTAGCCACGCGCGGTACACATGTTCCAATGATGGTACGTTGGCCAGGGGAGGTCGAAGCTGGTTCCGTTAGCGACGCGTTGGTAAGCGGAGTGGACCTATCGGCTACTATTTTGGAAGTCGCTGGTCTGAAACAGGCTCCTGGAATGACCGGGGTAAGTTTTTTGAATGAATTGAGAGGAGAGCGTTTCGAGGGCAGGGATCATCTCTTTTCCGAGCGAGGCTGGCATTTCGGACCAATAACACAAACGGATGGTTTCGACCTGTCGCGATCCATAACTACTCGCCGGTATCACTACATTTACAATGCGATTCCGGAACGCCGCTATTCCCCAGTAGACATGGGAAAGAAATCTGTTTGGTTGGCTATGCAGGCCCTTAATAAGCAGGGGGAGTTGTCGCCGCTGCATGAGCGGCTCTACTTCCATTTACCGAGACCGATTTTCGAACTTTACGATTTGAAAAGTGATCCGTTTCAGTTGGAGAACCTTGCCGGAGGAAAGCCGACAAAAGCGATTGAAACGAAGCTTCGAGTGGAAATGGACAAATGGATGATACGCGAAAGCGATTTCCTTCCATTGCCCAGTCATGTTCAGCAACTGGAAAACCGGTAGGGCGAGACCGTCTCGGTACGGCGTGTATGAGAAAAAACGTCCTTAGAAATGTATAATAAGTCGGAACCAGACCCACAAAGCGGGTTATCCCGTGGGGGCTATAGTAGGTCGTCTCGCTGAGGCAACATCTTATTGGGAACAGCGAATCAGCGATTCGCATTTTCCCCTAGGGGGCAATGACTTACGCCTTGAATTCGTTGCAATAGGTGGTGGGCGGGTGCACTAAGCTGCACAGAATATGACATGAAATTGGCAGGTAATGGGATTTACTGAGACGGGGGGATAAGCCGCAATACAAGGTCGGGGGTCGGGGGTCTAGTCGCTGACGCCAGAGGATATGATTATGGATCATCACCCCCTAAAAAAAACAAGCACTCATAGGGCTCCTAGAGATCGACAAAGCCATTCCACCCTCATTCACCCCCCTAATAGGGAATGGAGATTGGGGGCTAAATGGGGTTCCTCCGAGATCTAGAAAAGCTAGTCAGCGCATTACTAACTCCTAGGGTATGGGGATTGGGTGAGAATGTGTTCCGTGCTGAGAAAGTATCTACTCCTTTTTAGTTTTCAATGGCGCATAGTGGAATGAGAGACCAACTCAAACGGATTCACGCATTCTCGTTTCTACCGGCTCCGAGTGATTGAAGGAGCAAATGGGACCGACACACACACACGCACTGAATCCCAGACACACAAAAGCCTATTCCCTCAAAAAGGCCTTCCCTTTGTCAGCAACCCTCGACAGGAATAAATTAATGAAAGCCCCACTAGTTCTGCTCACCGCCCTTTTTATTGCCTCCGCCCATCATGTCGTCGCTCGCTAGATTGTCGCCCATCACCTGAATTCCTAGATCCTTGCCTGCTTGAACCACGCAACGAATCGTTTCCTCGTGAGCCTGTGACATCACCACAACATGGGTGGCTCCCGCCTTGGCCATGATTTCCGCCTCCAGCCAACCGCCATCCATTGTCTTCAAATCCGCGACGATGGGTGTATCCGGAAATCGCTCGCGCAATGCTCGAACGCCGTGCATCCCTTCAGCTAGAATCAGCGGCGTCCCCGCTTCGAGCCAATCAATCCCTGCTCGCATAGCCATCTCCGCCGTCTCAATGGCTTCGGGAATTTCAACCAGATCGAGAGAGATTTGGGCAATCGGTTTTATAGGTGATTTATACTCGGCGAATACGATGTCCGCTGCAATGAACTTATGCTCTTCCGGTAAATTGACTGGACGTTATCGTAAACTTCAGCGTTTCGATTGCTATCTTAACGATAGTCATCCCTCAAGGAACGAAACCAATCTTATTAGCTTCGAAGCCCAAAGAACTTTTTTTGGCGAGATACGAGCCAATAAGGTTTTCTGAACAAACTCTAAAGACCTCGCTCTCTCTTTTTTACGACTCTTGCGCCCCGGAAATCTCAAATCGAGTCCGGAGGCCTCGATCCATCTTTTTAGACGCTAGGAACGGGGGGGAGAAGTCTCGGCTCGCGTTTTAAATGGACGATTCCCTTGCTTGCGATTCGTGTAGGTATTGATTTAAAACGCTTTCCGCACTGAGAAGACATTCATTAAAAATAACGCTATCATCGTTTGCGTTTCTACGTGGGCAAAGTTGCCTGCACATTAAAAGAATCTCTCGCCATGAAATCCGAACCGCTCTCCGAAGGATCGATCCCGAACCATATCCGCAATATCGCTTTGCCGATGAGTATCGGGTTCTTTTTCAATACCATGTATAACGTGGTAGACTCATTTTATGCGGGGCGTGTTTCGACTTCGGCATTGGCTGCGTTGGCGCTTTCGTTCCCGGTTTTTTTTATTATCATCGCTACTGCTCAAGGGATTGCTCGGGGATCATCAGCACTGATTGCGAATGCCATCGGGGCGAAGGATGAGGAAAAGGAACGGCTGCTTTCGAGTCAGGTTTTTTCGCTAGGGTTGATTTGCGCCCTGGCTCTGACCGTGATCGGCCTCAATGCTGCGCCTCCTTTGTTCCGGATCCTGGGGGCTGAGGGGGATTACTTCGAGGTAGCAATGAGTTACATCTCGCCGTTGTTCATCGGGGCGGTGTTTTTTCTCCTCAGCAGTATGAGCAATGCGATTCTGCTCGCCCACGGAGACAGCAAAACTTTCGGGAAGGTGCTGGTCGCTGGATTTCTGCTAAATCTGATTCTCGATCCCTGGTTTTTATATGGTGGGTTTGGACTCCCTGCGATGGGTGTGGCGGGCATTGCCTGGGCCACGGTTTTGATTCAGGCGATTGGGGGACTGTTTTTGTTTTCCGTAGTGGTGAGGCGGGGTTATGTCGATATCGAAGCCGTTTTCAGGAAACTGCCAAAGTTTGAAATCTACGGCGAAATCCTAAAGCAGGGGGTTCCCACGAGCTTCAATATGATGTCGATCGCCCTCGGCTTTTTTGTAACGACCTATTACCTAAAATTCTATGGAGAGGTGTCAGTGGCGGCTTTTGGGGTTGGGACTCGGATCGAGCAAATCGCACTTCTCCCCGCGATTGGGTTGGGGACCGCGATCGTTTCCGTCGTAGGGCAGAATAATGGCGCGGGGAGAATAGATCGGGTTACAGAGTGTATGAAGCTATGCGTGAAATACGGTCTGATGCTTATCCTGGTCGCTTCAGTGCTGATCTTCGTGTTCGCAACTCCGTTGGTACGCGTCTTCACCGGTGATGAGGAGGTTATCAAGGCTGGAGCTAATTACGTGCGGATCATGGCATTTATCCAGTGGGCTTACGTGATGGGATTTATCCACACCGGATTTCTTCAGGCGATCAAAAGGCCGATGTATGGATTTTTTGAGGCGGTCATTCGAAAGATCGTATTGCCACTCGGTGTTTTTTACGTCGCGGTAACGGTGCTGGAAAGCAGTTTGAACGGTTTTTGGTACAGCATGGTGGCGATCAATATCGCAATGACAATTGTTACGATTGTTTACGCGCAAATGGTGCTGAAGAAAATGGCTAAGTAGATTGCTGGCTGCATGTTCCACGGCTTCAAGGAGAGAAATGCGAGCGAGGTAGAAAAGAATTTTTGTTCTGGCTAAGGGTAAGATTCTGGAAGAAATTGATACTCGTAAGTCCATCGAAGAAGCGTTGGATTAAATTGGACGCTCGCACTTAGAGAGCGACCTTCTAGTAGCCATGGCCAGTAGAGATAAAAACAGACCCAATGTATTGGTTGTCATGACGGATGATCAGGGAGCTTGGGCATTGGGGTGCGCGGGTAATTCGGAGATTCGAACGCCGCATCTGGATGGTCTTGCCGAGCGGGGTGTTCGTTTTGAGAATTTTTTCTGCGCTTCACCGGTTTGCTCGCCGGCTCGGGCAAGTTTCCTGACTGGGCGAATTCCGTCGCAGCACGGGGTGCATGATTGGATACGGAAGGGAAATATCAGTGATCCAAATGGTGAATACAGGGGTGTAGATCGACCAATCGAGTATTTGGAGGGGATGTTGGGCTACACCGATGTTTTGAAGCAAAATGGCTATGCCTGCGGCTTGAGCGGGAAGTGGCATCTTGGAGCGCAGGAGACTCCTCAGAAGGGATTTGATTATTGGTATGCGTTTGCATTCGGGGGTGGGGATTACTATGATTCCCCGATGGTGGAGAATGGGAGCTTAAGGAAGAAATCCGATTACTTAACGGATGTGATAACCGATGGAGCATTGAAGTTTTTGGGAGAAATCGATGAGGCGGAAGATCCTTTTTATCTAAGCGTGCACTATACGGCACCGCATTCTCCTTGGAACAAGGGCAACCATCCAGATGCATTCTTGGAGCTCTATGAGGATTGCCCATTTAGTTCTTGTCCGGATCAAAAAGTGCACCCTTGGCAGATTAACTCTGCTCCCGTGGGGGTTGGAGAGCGGCGCCAAGAGAATTTGCAAGGTTACTTTGCGGCGGTAACTGCGATGGATGCAGGCGTAGGTCGTTTGCTCGAACGTTTGGATACTCTGGGCCTGCGGGACAATACGTTGATTGTGTTCACCAGCGATAATGGAATGAACATGGGTCATCACGGCATTTGGGGGAAAGGCAATGGAACGTATCCTCAGAATATGTACGATAGCTCGGTTAAGGTGCCGTTTATCGTGTCGCATCTTGGATGCGTTCCGCAGGGGAAGGTGGAGTCAGGATTATTTAGTCACTATGATTTTTTCCCAACGTTGTTGGACTACCTGGGAATGGAGAATCCTTTGGCGAATGAGCTGCCGGGACGGAGCTTTGCCGCACTGTTTGAAGGCAAGCCCCTCACGGGGCGTGAGAACGTGGTTGTATTCGATGAATACGGACCGGTTCGCATGATCAGGAATCGGAATTTTAAATATGTGCATCGCTTCCCGGAGGGGCCGCATGAGTTTTTCGATTTGCAAGTCGATCCGAATGAAGTGACGAACGTGGTTGACGATCCTGACTATCAAGGACTGGTTGACGAAATGCGTTTGGACTTGGAAAATTGGTTTCGGAATTACGTTGATCCTTCAGTTGATGGATCTACCGAACCGGTAACCGGAAAGGGGCAGCTTGATTGGGTAGGTAAGAAGAGTGGCGATCGTCAGCGGTACAGCGGAGAATTTAGTTTCTATCATGAGGTCGGGGATGAGTTTGAGTCGTAAGGTTAGGGACAAACGGTTCGGTTCTCTTTGTAGGGGCGTTCTAGCTATGATGCTCTTCGGATCGGTAGTTAACCTTTGCGGGCAAGAAAATTTTGCGTTGGAGCCTAGCTCGCTAAACGATGGAGAGGAACTGGCTTCGCTGTATTGTGCTGCTTGCCATCAGTTGCCCGAAGCGGATTTGCTTCCGAAGCAGAGTTGGGAATTCGCACTGACTTACATGGGCTTCTATTTGGGGATCGTTGATTATGATTATCTCGAAGGAAATTCTGAAAGGACGATGGGTAGCATTCATTCCCGTGAAGAGTTTACTCGAGCAGCTAATAAAATCCCGAAGGAACCGTTGCTTTCCGATGATCAATGGAAAGCGCTGAGGAACCATTACGTGTTTAATGCTCCCGAACAAGCGATTCCGCAGATTTCGAAAGCGGCGATCATTGAGGATACTGAGTCTTTTAGAGTTCGGCCGAATCAGTATCGAATGGATAGCGCAGTTACGTCGATGACGCGGATCGACGAAGAGAACGGTTTATTGTACGTTCATGACAGCGGAGCTCAGCGGCTAACCATCCTCGATCGGAAATTGAACTTCTACGATAGTCATGACGCGCCAGGCGTGGCACTTGTGGATTCGCAAATGAACGGGGAGGATGTTTATCTTTTGTCGATCGGGGATTTGTTTGCAGCGAACATTGGAGAGCCTCGTGGGGAGTTGCAGCATGCGAGATCGTTTGGGGGCGTGCTTATGGGCCTTAAAGTTTTAGTCGCCGGCCTGCATCGACCGGCTGACTTCGCGTTTGGCGACCTCGATCAGGATGGAGTCGACGAGCTCCTCGTTTCGAACTTCGGCGAGTATACGGGTAATTTTTCGATCTATCGGCGAGAACGCAGTACGGCTTTTTTTGATCCTGAGCCTCAGATTCTCACCGATCAACCGGGCATCGTAAAAAGCGAAGCCCACGATTTCAATGGCGATGGACGCTTGGATATCGTTGTTTTAATGAGCAATGCTCGCGAGAACGTGAGTATTTTCATAAACGAAGAAGATGGATCCTTCACTCGAAAGATTATCGTAGAGCAGCATCCTTCATTTGGATACACGGGTTTTGAATTGCGCGATTTTAATGAGGACGGGTTGATGGATCTGTTAACGATAAACGGAGATAATGGCGATTCGGATCCCTATAATACTTTGAAGCGCGATCATGGTATTCGGATATATCTCAATCGAGGGGATCTTAAATTCGAGGAGAGTTATTTTTATCCGATGTACGGAGTTTTTGGAACGAAGGTTGAAGACTTCGACCTTGATGGTGACTTGGATGTGGCGGCGATCGCCTACCATCCGGACTTCGATCGAGAGAAGTTGGAAAACTTCGTAATGCTCGAGCAAACTGAGCTTTTGAAATTTGCCTCGAAGACCCATCCTGCGACATACAATGGACGTTGGATGACAATAGATGCGGGCGACCTGGATGGTGACGGCGACAAGGACATCGTCCTTGGAGCGGCTTATCTACCAGTCGGCATTGTTGACCGACACGCCGATAAATTTCGTAAGATGGCAAGTGAAGGTCCGCCGTTGTTGTTTTTGGAAAATCGAATAAAACCTTAGCACCTGCCCAAGAGGACGAGGGAATAAAGCTCACGCGAAGCCGCTAAGAGGTAAAGAAATTTGAATTTGTTGATTGTGCAAAAGCCTGTGGGTAATTGAATTTATTTGCTACGCCATCTACGCTTCGCTACGTTCTTCTTTCGCGTCTTAGCGGCTTCGCGTGAGTCAAAATCGTTTTTAGTTGAGACCATCTGCCCTGGAAAATTCGTGCTACTATTATGAAACGCTTCCTTGCCCCGGTCTACCTCCTTGTGTTCTGCTTTTTTGCTGTAACGTTCGTTTTTGCGTCGGAGCGACCGAATGTGCTTTTGATCGTTTCGGATGACCAAGGGTATAATGATTTGGGTTTCTTGGGAAATGGGATCCTCACGCCTGCTTTGGATCGGCTGGCGGAAGAGGGTACGCATTTGACGCAATTCTATGTGGCCTGGAGCGCATGTACGCCGTCGAGAGCAAGTTTGTTGACTGGGCGTTATCCGCAGCGCAATGGCATTTACGATATGATTCGGAACGAAGCGCCTGATTACGGTCACAAGTATACAGCTGCTGAATACGAAGTGACGTGGGAGAGAATTGGCGGAATGGATTTACGTGAGATGATCATTCCCCAGTTTCTGAGGCTCGCAGGCTATCGGAGCGCTATATACGGAAAATGGGACTTGGGTACATTGAAACGCTACTTGCCGACCTCGCGCGGTTTTGACGACTTCTATGGTTTCGTAAATACAGGTGTCGATTATTATACGCACGAGCGCTATGGCGTCCCCAGCATGTATCGGAATTTGGAGAAGACCGAAGAGGACAAGGGCATTTACTGCACTTATCTTTTTGAAAGGGAAGCGCTCGAATTCCTGGATGAAAATGCAGGAGAAAGGCCGTTCTTTCTTTATGTCCCTTTCAATGCTCCACATGGATCGTCGGGTCTTGAGCCTGAGATTCGATCATCGGTTCAGGCGCCTGAGGAATTCAAGAAACTCTATCCAGAGGTGGATCCTGAGTTTAAAACGGTTGAACTGTATCGTTATGGGTCGCCTGCTGAAATTGTAACTGGTGAAGCGAGAAGAAGGGACTATCGAGCGGCTGTTAGCTGTATGGATGCATCGATCGGGAAGATGCTAGACCTCTTGGAGGAGCGTATGGTTTTAGATGATACAATCGTGATTTTCTTGTCGGATAATGGAGGCGGTGGCGGTTCGGATAATAGTCCGTTGAAAGGAGGCAAGAGCAGAATGTGGGAGGGAGGCATTCGTGTACCTTGCCTGATTCGTTGGCCTAACGGTAAGGTCCCCGCAGGGGAGACTAACGAGCAGTTTTTGAGCAGTTTAGAAATCTTGCCGAGTCTTGCTCAGGCGAGCGGGGCGGTTCTGCCAAAAACGTTGATGCTCGATGGATTCGATTGGTGGCCCGTTATTCGAGGCGAGCGGAAGTCGCCGCGACGAGAAATGTTTTGGCAGCGAAAGGATACGGTTGGTGTACGAGTCGGAAAATGGAAGTGGGTCGATATGGGCGAGCAAGGAAGCGGGCTTTTCGACCTAGAGCAGGATGTCGCCGAAAAGAATGATCTATCGAGCAAGCGCCCAGAGGTGCTAGCAGAACTCATGTCGCGCTACGAAAATTGGCTTAGGACAATGGATGCCGCCGAGCCACGCGGACCATTCCGAGATTTTTGAATGATTGTTGGGTGGGACTTTCACGGTTGCTGGTTAACTGGCTTGATGTATTGCTGATGATCTTTGTGAGATCAGTGGTTTAGTAAATGAATCTAACTCTAATTAAATTTATGAAAAAATACGTATTCGTTTCGCTCATATTCTTATTGATTACCGCTTGCTCCATGGAGCCGGCGAAGAAGGCCGACATTAAGCTTGGGCTTCAGTCGTGGACTTGCCGCAACATGACTTTCGAGGAAACGGTCGTTTTCGCTGCCAAGCATGAGATCAAGTATATCGAATTTTTCCGGGGCCATATTGATCCAGCGGCTTCGAGGGATATCCATGCTAAGCAGAAGGCGTTTCTAGCGAAGCATGGCGTTGCTGCGTACTCGATCGGAGTGAGCCGTACGTCTATGGAAAAAGAAGAGAATCGTAAGCTTTTCGAACTGGCAAAATTCTTCGACATGAAGGTAGTGGTGGTCGAACCGAAGAATTTCGACGAGTGGGACAACCTCGAGGAGTTGGTGAAGGAGTACGACATCAAGCTCGCGATTCACAATCACGGCACGGGAACCGCATATGGCGACCCTGCGACAGTACGAGGCGTATTGGCCGAGCGTGATTCGCGAATTGGCGTATGCATGGATATTGGTTGGCTCGCTGCGGCTGGTCATGATGCCTTGGAGACGTTCAACGGCTATGACGGACGCGTGGCCGATATGCACTTGAAAGATAAGCGCGTCGAAGACAAGGACGGCAAGCGCGTGCCGATCGATACCTTGGTGGGTCAAGGGGAGTCTGGGTTCGTTCCGTTAATGGATGAGATGAAACGGGTCGCTTGGTCGGGCGTGATGGCTATCGAAACCGATAGCAAAGAATTTCAGAAAGATCCAACCGAGCTCGTCGAAGGCGCTAAAGCGTTTTTCGCCGAGCACGTGGGGGATAGCAATTAGAAGAGTGGGGGCAGCTTGCTTCGTTCGATTTTAATACTGTATCTAAGCCGAGCAGCGATGCTCGGTTTTTTTGGCAACAATTCCAGGACCTTATAAAATAGTTGGCAGAATCGGCGTTTATTTGCGATGTCGCTGCGATGGGCATCGTTTGAGTTTTTATTCTCCTTTTCGGGTTCGTTTTGCTCCTTTGGCAAGTCTTCGCCCAGGCATAGAGTTTTTACCAAGCATTGCTGAGATTGTCCTAGTCCGCTAGATCTAAATATACGATAATCGAAACCACGTATTACTCTCCTCTTATGCCCTCAAATTGTTGCTCCTGTTTACGCCATCCCTTTGCGCGCTTTTTCTTTATTGTGTCCTGTCTCGTCCCGTTGGGGATTGAGTCCGGTCACGCCCAAACGTCCTTCGAGCTGAAAAACGGCGATCGAGTGGCTTTTCTTGGCGACACCTTCGTTGAGAGAGCGATTCGCTTTGGTCATATTGAAACGGCGTTGGCGGCCCGTTGGCCAGATCGGAATATCGTCTTTCGCAACATCGGCTGGTCGGGCGACAGCGTGGGAGGCCGAGCGCGGGCGTTTTTCGATCCGATTGATGCGGGATTCGAGAACCTGAAGAGTCACGTTCAACTAGCGGATCCGTCGGTTGTCTTTGTTTGTTATGGAGCGATGGCGTCATTCGAAGGGGAGGCTGGCTTGGATGCGTTTATCAGGAATTACAATACATTGCTCGATACAGTCGCCACTGGTGATCGGCGATTGGTTATGCTCTCTCCGACTCCTCGGGAAGCCCTGGGCCATCCGATGCCGGATCCTACGATTCAAAATCAAAATTTGAAGGTGTATACGGAAGCGCTTCGTTTGCTGGCCTCGAAACGAGGTATTCCGTTCGTCGATTTATTTAGTACCTTAGTTACGAGTTCTGCAGGTCGCCAGACGAAGGCGATCACTGACAATGGGATTCATTTGAATAATTATGGATACACTCTGGCTGCCGAGCGCATCGTTCAGGCTCTGGCTGAGTATTCGTCGGTCAAGCGACTGTCGCTGGACAAGGATGGCGCTGTGAAAGAAGCAATGGGAATTAGCGCCTCGGTTTCGATTGATTCGGATGGAGGGCTAGGGCTCGAATTGCAGGACGAGCGCTTGAGCTTGTCGCCGCTAGGAGGTGACCATAGTCAGAATTTGGAAATCGCTGTAACGAATCTACCACGCGGCAATTATCGCTTGGAATACGATGGAAAAGCGATCGTGACAGGGAGTGCCCAAAAATGGAAGCGAGGCATTCAATTGGCCTGGGAGCCTTCCAACGAACAGGCGGAAGAGCTGCGGGCGGCAGTTAACCGAAAGAACGAGCACTTTTTCCATCAATGGAGACCGCAGAATGAGACTTACATACGAGGGTTTCGCAAACACGAGCAAGGGCAGAACGCTGCGGACCTCCCAAAATTCGATCCTTTTATCGAAGCCGAAGAAATGAAGATATCCACGCTGAAAAAGCCACAAGCCTATAGATTGACTCTCAAGCGCGTAAAGGGAGGTGAAGGATGAAGGGTTTTAGATTAGATTATGGCCGCACGGAGATCGGCCGCTACCTTTTATTTTCAGTTCTGTTGTTTGTACCCCCTTCTTGGGGTCAGCGCGCGTTGACCGAAATTCCTAATCCGGATCCGGTCTACCAACAGAGTTTGTTGAAGCCAGCCGAAGGATTCGAGATATCGTTGTTCGCTTCGGATCCGATGATCGCCAAGCCCATCGCAATGAGCTTCGATGCGAAAGGGCGGCTTTGGATCGCTACGTCCGAAACGTATCCGCAAATCATGCCGGGGCAGATGCCTTCGGACAAGATTTATCGGATCGAAGATACCGATGGTGACGGCAAGGCAGATACGCGTACGGTTTTTGTAGATAATTTGCTCACCCCGACCGCGATCCTGGCGACCCCGGAGGGCGTTTATGTGGGTAACTCGACAGAGCTACTTTTCTTCGAGGACAAAGACGACGATGGAGTCGCGGACAATAAACGTGTGGTATTATCGGGTTTTGGAACGGAAGATACCCATCATATCGTGCATACGCTTCGAGCGGGACCGGCGGGACGGATCTATTTCAATCAGTCGATCTATATTCACTCATATCTGGAGACGCCGCACGGAATTCGCGAATTGAAGGCGGGCGGCGTTTGGCGTTTGCGTACGGAGACGATGGAGCTCGACGTTTATTCTCGCGGATTGGTAAATACTTGGGGGCTTCAATTCGACCAATGGGGACAGACTTTTCAATCGGATGGAGCGGGTTCCGAAGGAATAAATTATAGCTTTCCGGGAGCGGCGTTCAGAACGACTTTTGGTTACGATCGAATGTTACCGGGACTGAATCCGGGACAGCCGAAAATGAGCGGTTTGGAAATCCTATCGGGAAGGCATATTCCAGAGGAGTGGCAGGGCCGATTGATTACCTGCGATTTTCGCGGGAATCGAATTAGCTCTTTTAAACCGGTAGATTCCAATAGCGGTTTCATTGCTCCGCAACAGGAGGATCTTATCACGAGCTCGCATGGCTCGTTTCGTCCAATCGACCTTCAGATGGGGCCGGATGGAGCATTGTATGTGGCGGATTGGTACAATCCGATTATTCAGCATGGAGAGGTTGATTTTCGAGACGAGCGACGCGATCGCACGCATGGAAGAATCTGGAGAATTACGGCGAAAGATCGCGCTCTCGTAGAAAAGCCTGAGATCAAAGACGCGTCGGTATCCGAATTGCTGGAACATCTTAAAGCTCCTGAGGCTTGGACGCGTACGCAAGCGAAGCTTTTCTTAAAGGATAAAGGCGCTGACGCGGTTGCCCGTCCGCTTAAGAACTGGATTCGTTCCTTGGATGCGAACGATTCGCAGATCGAAAGCTATCGGTTGGAGGCGCTTTGGGTGTCCTTGTCGCTGAGAAAGCCCGATCTTGGACTGATCGATCAGTTGATGAGTTCGAGCGATTTTCATGCACGGGCTGCTGCGGTTCGCACTTTGGAAGAGCACCCGGAACGCATTGATGGTGTTTACGGATTCTTGGAGCAGGCGTTGGCTGATGAGCACCCGCGCGTTCGATTGGAAGCATTGCATGTTCTTAGAGCTCTTGGCGGCGTTAGAGCTGCTAGCCTGGCGTCTCAGGTCTATAGTGAATCGATGGACGAAGTGCTTGAATTCGGTCTTTGGACGACCATGAAAACCCTTGCCCCAGATTGGCAATCGGCTGCCGTTGCCAACCCCCGTCTTTTTGGCTCGGATACGCGGGCTCTATTATTTGCGATTCGCTGCGTTGATCAGCCGGAAGCATTGGAGCCGTTGAATGTTTTGTGGAAATCGGGTGAAATCGAGGAAGCGGCCATGCAAGATGCTCTGGAGCTATTGGGCGAGCTCGGGGATACGGCGATCGTAAATGATGTGTTTAGGGAAACGTTGAAACGTGCCGAGCGTTCGGCGCCTGGAGTTTTGAAGGTTCTTAACGCTCTTGAGCAGTCCGCGACGAAACGAAAAGTTTTTCCAAATGCGACGGCTCGCGATATTGAGAACCTATTGAAGAAGGGCGACCTAGATAGCCGGATAGCGATCGCGCGTTTGGCTGGAGTTTGGAAAGTAAAGAATGCGGAGAGGTTTTTGGAGTCCTTGGTTCAAGATCTGAATACGGATGCGAAACTGAGTTCGGCGGCGGTCGAAGGATTGGTTTCACTCAAATCGACCGAGTCGCGAAGCGTTTTGGCTCGTCTCGGCGGGGCTGATCAGCCATTTGCTACAAGGCTTCGGGCAGCGGCGGGATACGCTCAGTCGTCCCCTGGCGCCGCGATATCGATGGTCGTGGCCGCATTGTCCGATGCGGGGCCAAAAGATGATGCCCGTCCGTTGATCCGCCCTTATCTTTCGAATGCTCGAATGTCGGATGCATTGGCGAAGGGACTTTCTGGGGTTAAAATCGATGGGGATGTTGCGACGGTTGCGCTGCGACTATTCGGATCGGTGACCACGAATACGAAATCCCTCCAAGCAGCTGTTCAAAAAGCGGGCGGGATAGAGCCGCTTAATCAGAATTTGAATGCCGATCAGATGGCTGACTTTCTTGAATACACGTATGCCAATGGTGATGCTGCGAGAGGAGAGGGTATATATCGTCGGAATTCTTTGCTGTGCGTGACGTGTCATGCGTTGGGTGGTTCAGGTGGATCTCTGGGCCCGGATCTTTCGAGTATAGGGGCGAGCGCGCCGATGGATTATATCGTCGACTCATTGTTGCAGCCGCAGAAAAAGATCAAGGAAGGCTACCATGTGGTAAGCTTGACTAAGAAAGACGGAAGCGTGTTGGCGGGTACGTTAGCAAAAGAGGACTCAGAGTCCTTTGTGTTGCGTGATATGACGGATCGGCAAATTTTGGTCGCAAAGAGCGATGTCGCATCCCAGACGATCAGTCCGGTATCGCTTATGCCGCCTGGGTTGACGGCTCCTCTGCGTAAAGACGAGCTAGCGGATTTGGTGGCGTTTCTCTCGAGTATCGGCAAGGAAGGCGATTATAAGGTGTCTTCGAAACCTTTCGTACGAACTTTTCAGTATTTGGATAATCAGGACAATAGCCGATCGTTTGCCGATATTGTGCGTCACAAGCCGATCGAGCATATTGCTGCAGGCGACCCGCGATTCGTGTGGCTTCCCGCGTATACGCGGATTGACGGAGCATTGCCACTAGATGGGATTTCGACGCTTAGGCGTTCCGGGCTTCAGTTGTATCGCTATCTCCGTTTCGAACTGGATGTGAAATCCGCTGGAAATGTGGGCTTGCGTTTCAATAATGCGAGGGGCCTTCGACTTTGGGATGGCGAGACTGAAGTGGAAGGGGTTGATGATGAAACTCAAGTCGACCTTGAGGAAGGAACGCACATATTCACTTTGGCGGTTTTCGAGTACGACAAGAAAGACCGCAATTTGAGTATTGAGGTTTTTGATGCTCCGGGTTCTACGGCACAGGTACAAGTGGTGAATGGAAAATGAGGCTTTGGGAATTACTGTTTGCTTGGATCTACTATTCGATATTCACTTAAAAGATTGGTAATTAGTTTAGCGCTGATTCTTTTTTATTGTAGAGCTGGCGCAAGTGCCAGCCCTGCATCATATTCCTAAAAATTCACGATTTACCCTATTGATTTATGAAATACCGTTACTCCTTATCTCTACCCTGTGCTGCATTAACTGGGGCGTTCGTGTTAACCAGTTTGGCTTTGGCGGCTGAAAAAGACCTTTCCTTTTCGGAGAAGCTGCTTGCGGTGGATGCGAACGAAGGCTGCGCGATCGTAGACGTGAATAATGACGGCGTTCTTGATGTTATCGCTGGTCGCAATTGGTTCGCGGGACCGGACTACATTCCGCGTGCGGTTAGAGCGATTGAAGATAATAAGGGGTATGCTCATTCGAATGGCGATTTTCCTTACGACGTCGATGGCGATGGATGGGTGGATGTGATTTCCCAGTCGTTTTTCCAGACTGAAGTGAACTGGTATCGAAATCCAGGGGCAGATTCATTGAGAATGGGACTGCTTTGGGAAAAGCATTTGCTAGTGGATACGAAAGTCGATCGCAACGAAGCTGAAATCATGTATGACTTGGATGGGGACGGTGTGAACGAGCTCATCGTGAATTCTTGGAATAAAGAAACTTCGCTACTTGCTTGGAAATTCGCTACGGAAATGCGAGAGGTCGAGGTGATGCGCGGCAGGCGCAAGGTTAAGGAAATGCAAGAGGTTCCGACGATGAAGAAGATCACCATTGGCTCGAATAAGAACGGTCACGGCCTCGGAGTGGGCGACCTCAATGGCGATGGGCTAGAGGATGTTCTTTTTCAGGCGGGTTGGTACGAACGGCCTAAGAATAATGCGATGGACCAGACTTGGACCTTCCACGAAGACTGGTTCTTGCACGCGTCGATTCCGATGATCGTACAGGATCTCAACGGTGATGGGCGAAATGATTTCATCTACGGATTGGGTCATGACTTCGGGTTATTCTGGCGGGAGCAATTGAAGCCTGCAGCGGATGGAAGTTTGCAGTGGAAAGAGCATCTCATTGACGATAGTTTCTCCCAACCTCACGTGCTGCATATGGCGGATATCGATGGTGACGGGGAAAATGAATTGATCACTGGTAAGCGTGTTTTCGCTCATGGTGGCCGAGATCCCGGTGGCATGGAAGAACCTGTTTTGTATTACTACAATTGGGACAAGCGTAAGCAGCAATTCGAGCGGAAAACCATTTCGAAAGGGACGGCTGGAACAGGATTGCAAATCGCTACGGGCGATTTGAATGGCGACGGACGCTTGGATATTGCGGTAGCGGGCAAGAGTGGGACTTATGTGATTATCAATGACGGTTGATTGGGCGTGCCCGCAGATTTGAAGAATGACTAAAGGTTACTTTGATCTGAGTTGATCTGCGAAATCTGCGGGCAAGAATTCGTTTACTATGGCTGAATTAAATTTTAAACAGGAGTTGGTTGGATGCTATGGATATCCCGTATCGGAAAATCCGACACAGGCGATGATCGAGCCGGCGTTTCGGGCGATGGGATTGGATTGGCGTTATCTGACGCTTGAAGTTCGTCAGGAGTCTTTGAAAGAAGCGGTCGAAGGAGCTCGGGCTTTTGGTTTTCAGGGTTTCAATTGCACGATTCCCCATAAGGTGGAAGTGATTCAGTATTTGGATGGGGTGGGTGAATCGGCGGAGCTTATGGGAGCCGTCAATTGCGTGGTCAATCGCGATGGAAAATTGATTGGCGAAAACACCGATGGCAAGGGGTTCGTAGCTTCGCTTCGCGAGCTGGATGACCCGGAGGGCAAGTCGGTTGTCATCTTTGGAGCAGGTGGAGCGGCTCGGGCGATTAGCGTGGAAATGGCGCTCGCTGGGGCGACTCGCATTACGATCGTAAATCGCAGTGAAGAGCGTGGGCTAGGTTTAGTGAGTTTATTGCAGAGTAAGGTTCAAGAACGGTGTCCGAGTTTGCAGTCGGAATTCGTTCAATGGGATGGAGACTATCCGGTCCCGCCTGGGACGGATATTGTTATCAATGCTACATCTATTGGCTTGTATCCAGATGTGGGTGGACGATTGGCACTGGATACGAATTCCTTGAGTTCGGAAATGATTGTGGCCGATGTTATCCCGAATCCGCCTAATACGCGTCTTGTGCAGGATGCTACAGCGAAAGGCTGTCGCGTTATCGATGGACTGAGTATGTTGGTCGGTCAGGGTGTGATTGGAATCGATTATTGGACTGGGCGGACGCCTGATGCATCGGTGATGCGTGCCGGGCTTGAAGCGGTTTTTGGGGAGTAGGTTTTTTAACAACGCGCGTGCCTCGCTTGTTGTTCCTGCGGAACAAATAGGTGTTTTCGCAAGCGGAACCAATGTGTTTTTCGATTGGAATGGGTAAGTATAGCAACCTGATTGATATCGGTTGATGTCCACGCCAAGGATCGACCTGTTTAAAAGGATCTAAGTAGATCAAACCTATTGTCTCGTGGAAACATCTATTTGCATTGATAGAGGCAGCAATCGAGGTACGAGCGTTGCTTAAATCTCTCCGTCCAATAGTTCAATCGTGTGGACTAATGGAATGGGTGCTTTTTTGTCCTTCGAATGAAACTCAATCTGGGCGAGGCAGCCGATATTTCCAGTGGCGATGAGGTCGGCTCCGGTGGCGTAGAGATTGGATACTTTTCGTTGGCCGAGGATTTTGGCCGTATCCGGATGTTCTATATTGTAACTACCAGCTGAGCCGCAGCAAATTTCCCATTCGTCGGGTTCGAGTACTTCGATGCCTGGTATGGACGTGAGAAGCTTTCGTGGGGCCGAGCGGATCTTCTGGGCGTGGGCGAGGTGGCACGCATCGTGATAAGCGACTTTGATCGCTGTCGATTCGTTTTTCTTTGGAGGAATGAAGCCGACATTGTCGAGGTATTCGCAGATGTCCATGACCTTCGATGAAAAGGCGTTCGCTTGGGTTCGTTGGTCTTCGTCTTGCCCTGAGAATAGGTGAGTGTATTCTTTCATCCCGGATCCGCATCCAGCAGCGGTCGTAATGACGGCGTCAATATCGGTTGGAAATGCGTCGAAATTTTTGCGAGCGGCTTGTCGGGCTTCCTGAGATTCTCCGATGTGCATGGCTAGGGAGCCGCAGCAGCCTTGCGATTTCGGTACGACGACCTCGATGCCGTTTCGCGTGAGGACGCGGATGGCTGCCGCGTTGATACGCGGGGCGAGGGTTTGTTGAGCGCATCCGATCAGGAGAGCGACGCGTCCACGTTGCTGGCCTAAAGCTGGGTAGTGGCCTTTGAAGTCAATTTTAGGGGGGAGTTCAGTTGGCGCGAGTTCCATCATGGCTCCGAATTCTTTGGGAAGATATCGGGCTATAGGTTTGAAGATACGGGCAATCCTCGAAGCGGCTCGAAAGCGTGCTGGATATGGGATTGTCTTTAGGAGTGCGAATCGCTGTAGTTTTTCGGTAGTGCTTCGTTTGCGTTTCGATTCGGCCCAATCCCGATAGGGGGTTATTAGTTCGCCGTATTCGACTCCCGAAGGGCAAGAGGTTACGCAGGCTAGGCATCCGAGGCAATTGTCGATGAAGGGCTCGATATCCGAAGAGTTTATCCGACCTTCGAGGGTTTCTTTAATGAGAAAAATACGTCCGCGGGGCGAATTCATTTCATCGCCCATCGTGGAATAGGTGGGGCAGGTGGGAAGGCAGAATCCGCAATGCACGCAGGCTTCGATCGGTTTGATCATGCCAGCGTATTCGGGGGCAAGCGCGGTGTCGGGAATCTTGTGTAGCATGGAGTGGAGAGCGGAGGGCTCGGTGAGTCATCCCTACCTTTCAGGTTGAGCTAGGGGTTTTGGGGTATAGGGCGATGAACTTTTGCTGTGGATCGAGGGCTTGCTTGATGCGGTTATAGAAGGCTTTGGGGTGATCGGTGCCGATAACTTGTTCTAGGGTGTCGCCGCTGGCGATTTGGGCGGATAGATCCAGCTCTTTTAGCGATTGTGATAAATCGTTTACCTCGCTTTCAGAATATATCCAGGAAACGAATCCACCGATACTATAACGGCGATGCGGGCAATTAGGGGCGAGCTTTGCATCGATTTCCGCTATGGCAGTGGGCGAATTAGGGATTTTTAGGAGCAGACCGGTTTTCGGATAAGACTGGAGGTTAAGAGGGACTTGCCAGAAAGGTTTGTCTCTGGAAAGGGGATCATGAGTGCTTCCAAGCATTGTTTCCAGCGCTTGGATACGAGTGTCGATCGAGGCGGCTTGACCGCTAAGCCGAATGATCAGCGTTCCTTTGGAGTCTAGGTCCAGGGCATCGAGAGTGAATTGCGATCGGCCTAAGGCTAGAAGGGCGGTGTGCCCTTTTTCAAAGGAATCGAATCGGAATAGGATTGTCTTGTAGGCTTGGGGTAACGGAAAAACTTTGAATGTGGACTCGGTGATGATTCCTAAGCTGCCTCGACTGCCAACCATGAGTTTGGGGATGTCGAAACCGGCGGCATTCTTGACGACTTTACCTCCTGTTTTGATGTGGTTTCCCTGGCCGTCTATAAAGGATAGCCCAATGATGAAATCTCGAAGGATACCATAGCGATTGGCTCCGGGACCAGAGTACCCGTTGGCAATTATGCCGCCGATCGTCGAGTCTTTGTCAATGAAGAGCGGGTCAAAGGGAAAGTATTGCCCTTGTTCGGCGAGGATGGAAATCACATCGCTAACCTTGGCTCCGGCTTCTACGGTGATCGTGTATTCTTCGGGCTGATACTCGACGATTTTCTGGAAAGCGGCGAGGGTGATGGCGGTTGTGTTCGGAGGACTCGGGGAGTCATCCCTAGCTTTGATTGACACGGACGGAGAGTCGCGGACGAGCGATTTTAGTACACTGATGGTATCAGGCACGTGCAGCTTGAAATCGTTTCCCATAGGTTTACATGCGCGAGATGAGGCCTGCTTGTTCGAGAGGATGGGGGCCTGAATGCGAGAGTGCGGGAGCTTCGTTTCCTGGAAGCATTTTTCCGCGGTTAGAAATCTCCCGCGGATCGATAGCTTGGCGAATGCGTTTGAATGCTTCAAGGTCATTTTCGGAAAACATCTCTGGCATGAACGATTTCTTTTCCACGCCTACGCCGTGTTCACCCGTAATGGAACCGCCAAGCTTGAGGCATAGGCGAAGGATTTTTCCGGCTAAATTTTCTGCCCGTTCGAGGGCTCCTGATTCTTTGCCATCAAAGAGAATGAGGGGGTGTAGGTTTCCGTCGCCCGCGTGAAAGACATTGGCGACGTGCAAATTGGCTTCAGAACCGAGCCGGGAGATTTCTTTGAGAGCTTCCCCTAGTTTCGAGCGTGGCACGACGCCGTCTTGGACGAGGTAGTCTGGGGAAAGGCGCCCGACTGCGGAGAAGGCGCTTTTACGTCCTTTCCAGATGAGTAGGCGTTCCTCGTTGTCTTGGGCTATGCGAATCTCTTTAGCTTGCGTTTGCTCGATGGCAGTGCTCAAAGCTGTGAATTCAGCTTCGACCGCGGCTGCTTCGCCATCGAGTTCGATAATCAATAGGGCTTCGGCGTTTCGAGGGTAACCCGCATTGACCGCTGCTTCGGCTGCTTCGATGGCCAGTTTGTCCATGATCTCCATGGCTCCCGGCAGTATGCCCGAGGCCACTACGGTTCCGACTGCTTCGCCAGCGGCTTCTAGGCTTTCGTAGCTGGCGAGGATGGTTCGGAAACTTTCGGGGATTGGTAGGAGTCGTAATTGGATTTCCAATGCGATTCCAAAAAGTCCTTCGCTCCCGACAAATAGGCCAACGCAATCCGGACCTACGTTCTCTAGGCTGTCATTGCCCAGGTGAACGATTTCGCCGTCAGGAAGGGCCACTTTTAATCCGAGAACATGATTGGAAGTCATTCCGTATTTGAGGCAATGGGCTCCGCCGGAATTGAAGGCGAGATTTCCACCGATGGTGCAGACGGACTGGCTTGAGGGATCGGGCGCGAAGTAAAGTCCGTGTTGAACAACGGCTGAGCTAACATGGGCATTGATTACGCCTGGTTGGACGCGAGCGGTACGATTGTCCGGGTCGATCGAGAGGATTTGGTTGAGTCGGTTTAGACTGATGACGATTCCTTCATCGATGGGTAAAGATCCGCCGGAGAGGCTCGTACCGCTGCCGCGAGCGACGAAAGGAACAGAGAACTCGTGACAAAGTTTCAAGGTCGCAACGATTTCATCGCTGTCGAGCGGCATGACCACCGCGACGGGTTTTTGTCGAAACACCGTCAGTCCGTCGGAAACGTAGGGAGTTAAGCGCGCTTCGTCCTCGTAAAGGCGATCGGAGGGGTAGAGTTGTCTGAGTTTCTCGAGAAAAGGGGTCATAAAAAAGGGTTATTCTAGGCAAATAGGGATAGGGGGAAGAGTAAACCCTGTAGTTTCAATAATGTATCAAATTTTAGATATGGACGGTTTGAAGTTTTGTGAAAACCCCTGGCATGTAGATGTCTTCTATCGCAGAATCCCAACGAGGCCTTCGCTTAGCTACGAGGGACATGCGCTTCGCTACCTTTCGAATGTCTTTAGAACGGGTGCAATTAATTCCCAAAGGCCCAAGGGTTGCTGGTCGAGCGAATGTAAAGCGTATTACCCGCGACTGCTGGAGTGGTGAATATTTAGTCTTCAAGGTTGTTTTTGGCGAGAATCTCGAAGGTTTCGATATCGCGCAGGATAATGACTATTCCGAGGTTGGAGGTGATGAAAATTCGGTTGCCGACCTTGACGGGCGAGGCGTAGTATTCGCCTTTAACTCCAGTGTGTTCGCCTTCGAAATACGGAGCTCCTGTGGATGAATTCAAGCAAGTGATGACGCCAAGCGATTTTACGAGGTAGACGCGTTCGCGACTGATGAGAGGCGTGGCGACGTATGGGGGGTTACTGCGTTCCCATGCAAGGCAATCAGTTTCATTGAGTAGACCATCTCCGCCCGTTTTGATAGCGACCATGATATTGCGACTGTCGCCAGCAGGGCGTAGTAGGATTTTGAATTCATCGGGATCCCATTGGTCGTCTCTAGTGCGATAGACCCATTTGAAGACTTCTCGGGCTTGGCTTTGCGGTAGTTCTTCGCGAGTGATCCGATTGTCTTTGTCGACATCGAATCGAGCGAAGAACGCTTCGGGCTTTTCCATTTCATCTTGAGTGAACCCTATATCGTCGTCGAAGTGAGCTTGTAGCTTGTAGCTTGTCTTGTCCGCCGACGTGGTTGGCCGTCCAGCTGCACTCGAGTGTGGTAAAGTTTTAAGGATCCGATACATCTTTATTTCAAAAGGACTGAACGTCGGTCGGAATCTTGAGAAATGGAACAGGACAAACCAGAGATAACGGAGGACCAATCCCATTTCTGTTTGCTCAGTTACCTCCTTTTCAAAAACGTTTCATTGCCGAGCTCTTATCGACTGGCTTGTCTCCAGGTAGATGGTGGGGTTCCTGATAGTTTTTTGAACCATTGAGAGAGGTGAAATGTAGAGTCGAAGTTGAGAAGGTTGGCTATTTCGCTGATGGAGAGATCGGTTTCGCTGAGCAAGCGCTTTACCCGTTCGAAGCGGAGTTGCGTATGGTATTGTTTGGGGCTGAAACCGGTGTACTTTTTAAATAGGCGTCGAAAGTAGGTGTAGCCGACGTTCAGTTCGTCGGCGAGGGTTTGGACGGATAGGTTGGAGTCAGTTCGTTCGCGGAGCAGAAACGAAGCTTGGCGAATGACGGCTCGCATCGGTTGATTCTCTTCTTCTTGGCGTAGGGGGAGGCTTGTCGCTAGCGCCAGAATCTGTAAAATAGAGGCGGCCGCGATTCGCCTAAACCCGAGGGCCTCGTTTTTGACTTCATCGAGAATCAATTGAAAGAGGGCTAGAATGGCGTCGTGATGACCTATTTCGAAAAAAGGTCGCTTGGAGTCGATTACTCCCGTTTCGAGAAGGTTCTGGGGAATGGGGCCGTCGAATCCTATCCAATGTTCCTGCCATCCGGTTTCGGGCGAGGGACGGTAGCGGTGCCACGTTTCCGGAAATAGGAGGAAAATGAAAGGGGCCTCTAACTTTGTGGCAGGCGTTTGAGATGTCTCTATCAGTCCGGATCCCCGTGTTATGTACAGCACTTGGAACGCCGGTAGCGTGCGTCCTTTCTCCCAATCGAGAGCGTAGTCGCTAGGATGCTCGCTAGCGGGATAGTCTTGATTGGCTTCAATGTTCGCCTGTCCAGCGCCGAGTACCCGGACGTTCCAGGCAGACGGGTCCTCGGATTGAGGAAGATAGGAAAATGAGTCGGTGATCACTGTGTCAGAATCTGTATATAAAGAATCAGTCTGTCGATGGATTTTTCCAAAGAAATATGCTAATGTTGTTTGCATGATTGAACAGGCTATTGCATCGTTGGACTCTTTAAAAATCGAACTGCCATCTTGGGGTTTCGCGGATACGGGGACGCGGTTCGGAAAATTCTTGCAGGACGGTTCGGCGATCGACACGGCTGACAAGTTTGCGGATGCGGGAATGGTGAATCGATTGACCGCTTGTTGTCCGGCAGTGGCGGTGCATGTGCTTTGGGATTTTAGTGAAAACCAGGATGGGGCCAGTGTCGCGTCGATCGCTACAAAACACGGAGTGGAAATTGGATCGATCAACGCGAACCTTTTTCAAGATCAGGAGTACAAGCTCGGATCGTTTGGCAATCCGGATGGCGCTATTCGTCAACAAGCGGTGAAGCACAGTCTTGATTGCATTCAACTGGGCAAGGATGTAGGCAGCGATTTGTTCACGCTCTGGTTTGCAGATGGCACCAACTATCCGGGGCAGGATAGCATTCGCGATCGGAAGCGACGCTTTCAGGAAGGGTTGAGGGCTTGTCACGAGCGTTTGGAGGAATCGCAAGTAATGCTTGTAGAGTACAAGCCATTCGAACCGGCGTTTTATCACACCGATGTCGCTGATTGGGGTATGTCGTATTTGCTGTGCAAGGACGCGGGACCACAGGCGAAAGTACTGGTTGATACGGGGCATCACTACGCGTCTCAGAATATCGAGCAGATCGTGGCCTGGCTTTTGGATGAAGGCATGTTGGGTGGGTTTCATTTTAATGATCGCCGGTATGCGGATGACGATCTGACATTGGGCTCGATCGATCCGTATCAGGTTTTTCGAATATTCAATGAGATACATTGTTACGCGGAAGAGGAAGAGGGGTACCCGGATATCGCTTACATGGTGGATCAGTCTCACAATCTGAAGCCGAAGATCGAGGCGATGTTACAGACGGTTATGACGGCTCAAGATTTGTGGTTGAAGGCGGCGTTGGTTGATAGAGATGCGCTCAAACGACATCAGCGCTCCGGAGCGATCGTCGATGCGGAGAATGTTTTGAAGACAGCTTTCAATACGAATGTGGACCGACTTCTTGGTGATTGGCGTTCTAAAAATGGCGTCGAGGCAAACCCTCTCAATGCTTACCGAGCATCGGGGTATGGTGAATCGATCGCAACGGAACGCGCTCAACGCCGCAAGGATTTGGGGATTCAATCCGGAGCGGCTTATGCGTAGAGGTAGTGACTATGCATGGGTTGTGAATATGGCCGCTTGGAGATCGGGCGCTACCTGATCTGGGACAAACGATTTTAAAAAACGAAAATTTGATAATCTTAAAATAATGAATACAGAAACGAAAAACTTCGCTCCGAGCGACTACCGACACGTGAACTACCTTTGGGATGATGAGAAGGTGAAGGATATGTCTCCTTTGAAGCGGCTTGTGTACCGTTCGAATATCCTGGGAGACGATTTGCGGATTACGAATACCGGAGGAGGCAATACGTCTTCGAAGTGTTTCGAGGTTGATCCGATGACCGGCGAGTCCGTCGAGGTGATGTGGGTGAAGGGCTCTGGCGGAGATTTGCGTACTTCGAAGAACGAGAATTTCTCTTCGCTCTATCAAGATCAAGTATTGGCTTTGGAAAAACTCTACCGTGAGGCTCCGGATAGTGGGGTTAAGACGGAAGTGGAGGACTCGATGGTGCAGATGTATAAGCACTGCACGTTTAACTTGAATCCACGTCCTTCGTCCATCGATACGCCGCTTCATGCCTACGTGCCGTTTAATCATGTCGATCATATGCACCCGAATGCGGTTATTGCGATTGCTGCAGCTGAGAATGGCGAAGCGCTCACGAAGCAGATCTACGGCGACGAAGTGATCTGGACCGAGTGGCAACGTCCAGGATTCGATCTGGGGTTGATCATGCGCGATGTCATCGCAGCAAACCCGCAAGCCAAGGGGATCATGATGGGTCAGCATGGAATCATCAATTGGGCTGACGATGACAAGGAATGCTATGATTTGACTTTGACGTTGATTGAAAAGGCGGCGCGTTTCATTGAGGAGCGGAAAGCGGGCAAGACCATCTTTGGCGGTCAGAAAAGTGAATCGCTTTCGGAGGAGAAGAAACGCGAAGCTTTAGTTGAAATTCTGCCATGGCTGCGCGGAAAGGTGAGCGAGGAAATGCGTTTAATCGGAACGGTTCAGTCGGGTGAGCGAATTCTTGAGTTCGTTAACAGCTTGGATGCGAAGCGTCTCTCGGATTTGGGTACGAGTTGTCCGGATCACTTTTTACGCACTAAGATCAAGCCGTTGTACGTCGAATGGGATCCCGATAGTAGCGGTTCGTTCGCGGATGCGATCGAGGACTTGAAAGGGTTGTTGTCGGATGGGCTGGATCGTTACGTTGCGGATTACGCAGCGTACTACGAGCGCTGCAAGCGTCCGGCTTCGCCTGCTTTGCGACAAGCTGTGCCAACCGTGGTTTTGATTCCGGGAGTCGGGATGATTGCCTGGGGCAAGAGCAAGAGCGAGTCGCGAGTGACGGCAGAGTTCTACAATTGCGCGATTGAAGTGATGCGTGGAGCGGAGACGGTGGATCGTTATCGAGCGCTTCCGGAGCAGGAAGCGTTCGATATCGAGTATTGGCTGATGGAGGAGGCAAAGTTGAAGCGCATGCCTCCCGAGCAAGCATTGGCCCGGCAGGTAGTCGTGGTGATCGGAGCGGGCAATGGTATCGGCAAAGAAGTGTGTCACCGGATCTGCGGCGAAGGGGCTCACATCGTTAGTGTCGATCTTAAGGAAGATGCGGCATTGGCGACGGCTAAGGAAATTACTGGCATTGTCGGCGAGGGTATTGGGATTTCCGGTACGGGGATATCGACCTGTGGTCCGGCGATTGGCTTGAGTGCGAATATTACGGATCGAGCTTCGATTTCAGCGATGTTAGATGAGGCGATCCTGGCTTACGGTGGAGTCGATTCAGTAGTCGTGACTGCGGGAATATTCGTGCCGCCGAGCGTGACGGGCGATATTTCTGACGATGCGTTTTCATTGACCTTCGACATCAATGTCAAGGGTGGGTACCTGTCGGCCAAAACCGCTTTCGAGAAGATTTTCGCCAAGCAAGGTTTGCGAAGCAATGTAGTGATCACGACGAGCGCGAATGCGGTGGTGTCTAAAAAAGGAAGTATCGCTTATGATACGAGCAAGGCGGCTGCAAATCACCTGGTACGTGAACTGGCGGTCGAGTTGTCGCCTTTGACGCGTGTCAATGCAGTTGCTCCTGCGACCGTAGTTAAGGGGAGTACCATGTTTCCTCGGGATCGCGTGATTGCTTCGCTAGCGAAATACGAAATCGAATATAGCGATTCAGAGAGCGATGATTCATTGCGCGATAAGCTGGCAAACTTCTACGCGCAGCGAACGCTTACGAAATCGGCGATCACTCCATTGGATCAAGCGGAAGCGATCTATTTGCTTTTGACGAATTCTCTGAGCAAGACGACAGGCCATGTGATACCGGTCGATGGTGGACTGCATGAAGGGTTCTTGAGGTAGTTGTAGAATCCACGCGAGTCCCTCGCGTAGCTACGTCGCAGTGCGGCGTGGTTTCTGCATTTGAAATGTTGAGACTAAAATAAGTAGGATGAAGCAAAGCAGTGTTTATTTGGCTATCGATTTGGGCGCTACGAGCGGTCGAGTGATGGCAGGGATTTTGAAAGCGGATTCTCGATCTCTGACCTTGGAGGTTGTTAATCGTTTTCCGACTTCGACCACGAGGATCAATGGCAGTCTGCATTGGGACATTTTGGGTATTTTCAATTCGATAAAGGAAGGTCTGAAGGAGGCGTCGCGTTTGTATGGCGATCGGATTGAGAGTGTCGGGGTGGATTCTTGGGGAGTTGATTATGCTTCGATCGATTCGAATGGAGCGATGTTGGGGAATCCGTTTCACTATCGCGATTCGAGAACTGACGGAATGCAAACTGAGGTTCAGAAGCGCGTTTCGCGAGAGGCTATATATGCGGAGACCGGGATTCAGTTTCTTTTTTTTAACACGATTTATCAGTTGTATTCGGAAATTAGTGGCAATGTTGGAGCGATTCGATCGGCTCGTCGGATTTTGTTTATTCCGGACCTGATAAGCTACTGGCTTTCGGGGAGCATACATCAGGAACGGACGATCGCCAGCACGAGTCAGCTTCTAAATCCTAAGACAGGGGCATGGTCGGAGGTTTTGCTTGAATCGTTGGATTTGCTGCCGGGATTGTTCATGCCGGTTGTAGAGCCTGGTACTGTTGTGGGTGGGATCAAGCCGGAGATTCAAAAGGAAACGAAGCTCGGCGAGGTATCGTTAGTGGCGGTTGCGGGGCATGATACGGCGAGCGCGTTTGTCGCTTTGCCAGGCAATCGATCAGATTATGCAATCATGAGTTCCGGGACTTGGTCTCTGATTGGGTTGGAGTTAAAGGAACCTCGACTGGGTAAAGAAGCTTTGGGAGATGGATTTTCGAATGAGATCGGATACAATGGAACGGTTCGGTTTTTAAAAAATATTTGTGGGATGTGGTTGATCGAGGAATGTCGGCGGCGCTGGGCCGCGATCGGCCGCCTCTACGAGTATGATGAGATAGTGGCCATGGCGGAGGCGTCGCCGAGAATGCAATCGTTGATCGACCCGGATTCGCCAGAGTTTGCTGCTCCTGAGGATATGCCCGCTAGTATCGCCGCGTTTTGCCAGCGGACGGGTCAAGCAGAGCCTGAGAGCGATGCAGCATTCGTTCGCTGTATATTCGATAGTTTGGCTCTGAAGTATCGCTATGTATTTCGGAGGCTCGGGGCTTATTCGCCGGAGCCTTTGCGGGGTCTGTACATGTTGAGCGGCGGTGCGCGGAATCGTTTGCTGAATCAATTGACTGCGGATGTTTTGGGGGTCCCCGTGGTGACTGGGCCCGCTGAAGCTACGGCGATCGGAAATATAGCGGTCCAGATCATCGCGGCGGGAGCCCTGGAGAGCTTGAGTGAGGCGCGAACGTTGGTTGAGAAGTCATTTGAATCCGAGGTGTTTAAACCGTCTGACGGCGATCGATTCGATGATGCGGTGGCTCGATTTGAGAAATTTTTGGGTTCTTAGAGATTGTAAAATAGGTCGGTGTAGGATTAGGTTTACTCCGCGAACGTGCCGGTTTACAAAGGAGAGAAAGATAAATCGCGGGATAAACCCGCTCCTACAGATTTAAAAGCGATTGGAGTAGGTTCTAGATGACTATACGGCGACGTAATGAATAAAAAGGATTGGCATATGGAAAGAGATATTTATGCAGGAAGGTCTCTAATTCAGTGTACGTCTCCCTATTTGGCATGTATCGATTTTTTGATGACTATCTGTGTTTAACCTAATAATTTTCAATGACTGATTTTTTCGATTCAAACCTTCCATCCATGGATTTCCTTCGAGAACGAGCGCGTCGCCGTATGCCGGGCTTCGCGTTCGACTATCTGGAAGGAGGGTGCAATTCGAACGTGAATAAACGGCGGAATACCGAAGATATCCGTGAGATAAAGTTAGAGCCGTATTATATTCGCGATTATCCAGGCTCCTGTCTTAAAACGGAACTTTTCGGTCATACCTACGATGCTCCGTTTGGAATTGCTCCGGTGGGGCTTCAAGGACTGATGTGGCCGAAGTCGTGCGAAATTCTAGCCGCAGCCGCTAACGCACAAAATATTCCATTTGTTCTGAGTACAGTCGGTACGGCGAGTATTGAAAAGGTGGCGGAACTTACGGAGGGGAAGGCGTGGTTTCAGCTGTACCATCCAGCTGAGGAGGAATTGCGCGATAAGCTTCTCAAACGGGCCGAAGAAGCAGGCATGCCCGTTTTGGTTATTTTGGCGGATACGCCAACGTTCGCGTATCGACCGTTGGAGATTCGCAACGGACTCTCGATTCCTCCCCGTATGACGCTTCGCAATATTGGGCAGATGACGACACATCCTACATGGTCGTTTTCCCAGCTCGCTGCCGGGGCCCCTGAGTTTAAAACGATGAAGCCTTATATCCCCAAGGGGCTTGATATGAAGCACCTGGGACTTTTTATGAATAAAACATTTTCAGGCCGTCTCACAGAGGGTCGGATAAGGGCGATTCGCGACAAGTGGAAGGGCAAGCTTGTGGTAAAGGGGATCGTGAACGAGGAAGACTGTCAAAAGGTAGTGGACCTCGGAGTAGACGGTATTATCTCGTCAAACCACGGAGGCCGTTCGTTGGATGCAGGACAATCGACGATCAAGGCGCTGCCGCATTTGGCGGAAAAATTCGGCGACAAGATAACGGTCATGATTGATAGCGGCCTTCGAGAAGGGCCAGATGTCGCATGCGCCTTGGCGAGTGGCGCTCAATTTGCATTCATGGGACGGTCTTTCATGTATGGCGTGGGCGCACTGGGCAAGAAAGGTGGCTTGCATACGATCACGATGATTAAGCGGCAGCTTCAACAAGTGATGGAGCAGGTGGCCTGTACGAAGGTGCAAGATTTCCCTAATCACTTGATAAGCTCGAAGTAGGGAAGAGCGATTCGGTTGAGGTCCCCGCGAGTCTATTGCGCAGCTACGAACTGCCTCGTTTGTGGTTCGAGGTCTCTTGACCCAGAATTTTGTTTTATTGTAGCTGCGATACTAATATGGTTGGACTGGTTTCTGTTTGATCTGCTATTGCGGCTCGGAGCAAGTGCCGATCCTACGGATTGGGTTGAGTTTGGCAGGACCCACGCCGCGTTAGGCGATTGTTTCCAATAACTCTGTGTTTAAAGAGCCCAGTGTTGGTAAGAGAATCTATTCGCTCATTTTAGCCATTTTCTTCATGGCGTGATCCAGCTCTTTTTCGTGCATTTCGTCGGGGCCGAACATAATGCATTTAAGGTCATCTTCTACGATCGCCGTATGGGCACCTGGAAGATAGAATACATCGCCTTCCGTAAGAACGTCCTCATCCCACATCGTCGTCTATTATCCGAAAATCTAACGCGAGCGTGTTTGATTTTTCTTTAGGAAGTTAAGCAGAACGATAGTTCGATATAAGGAAGAAAGTTTTGGTTGGTCGTTTATTCCCGAAAAAATATGCCTGTGGGGAAGGCGTATCGCTTTGGGGGGACTCTGGTTGCTCAAGAAACGGGTGAAGCCCGAGAGTGATCGCGACTTTTCGAGTTCGAAATTCGAAGGGAGATTAGCATGGGAGGCATCTTTTCAGCGGAACTTTAAAATTGCGAAGAACTATTTCCGGCATTGACGGGTTGCCTGGTCCTGAACACAAGTGGCAGTTTTTCTTAATTCGCCCGCTATCGGGGCCAACTGTCCGCTTCCTATGATCGCTTTGCAAAATATTAAACTCCAGTACGGAGAACGCTATCTCTACAGAGATGTTAGCGCTACGATTGGGGCGAAGGATCGGATTGGATTGGTCGGCAGTAATGGGGCGGGCAAAAGTACTTTGCTAAAGGTGTTGATCGGCCTCGAGGAAATTGATGGAGGCAAGGTCGATAAGGCGAATTACGTTACTTTCGGCTACTTGCCTCAGGATGGTATCGAAATGCATGGTCGGACTTTGTTCAAGGAAACCGAAACGGCGTTTGCCGATGTGTTGGGCCTTCAGGCGAAGGTCGAAGAAGCGGAGGCTCGTCTCGATGAGATGGATACTTCATCGGATGAGTTTTATGAAACGCTCGAACTCATTGGCGCTTGGGAGCATCGCTTGGAAGATCTTGATGCGGGTAAACTGCCGTCTCGGATCGAGTCGGTTTTGTTGGGGCTCGGGTTTTCCAGTTCCGACATGGATCGGAAGACCGAAGAATTTAGCGGCGGGTGGCAGATGCGTATTGCCTTAGCGAAACTGCTGTTGGCGAATCCGTCTTTGCTGTTATTGGACGAGCCGACTAATCACCTTGATGTGACTTCCCAAAAGTGGTTGGAGGATTTTCTTCTTCGTTATGAAGGTTCCTTGCTGATGATTTCCCACGACCGCGGATTTTTGGATGAAATCACCAATCGGACGTTCGAATTGTCGATGGGATCGCTGCATGTCTATAGTGGAAACTATAGCGTATTCGAAAAGCAAAGCGCCGAGCGCAAGGAGCTTCAGATGAAGGCTTATAAAAGTCAGCAGAAGGAGATCCAGCAAGCGGAGCAGTTCATTAACCGATTTCGGGCTAAGGCATCGAAGGCCAAGCAAGCGCAGAGTCGAATCAAGGCGTTGGATAAGATTGAGCGTATTCAAATTGAGAAGGAAGAGGACAGTGTTTCTTTTTCGTTCACTCCTCCACCGCGGAGCGGGCAGACGGTGATCAACCTGACGGATCTTTCGAAGTCCTATGATGACCTGCAGGTTATTCGCGATGCGAATCTCCGTATTGAACGCGGCGACCGAATCGTGGTCGTGGGCGTGAATGGAGCGGGCAAGACAACGATTGCGAAAGTGATAGCAGGGGTGGAGCCGTTTCAGTCAGGCGAGCGAGAGATCGGTCACAGTACTCACATTTCTTACTTCGGTCAGCATCAGGCGGATGAATTAGACAAGAACCTCAATGTACTAGCGACAATGGAGGAAGCGGCGGAAGGGAAGAACGCGACCAATATCCGCTCGATTCTTGGGACCTTCCTGTTTCGCGGCGACGATGTCTTCAAAAGCGTGAGCGTGCTTTCGGGTGGAGAGCGCAATCGTTTGGCCTTGGCGAAGATGCTGGCTAGGGCGGCGAACTTTCTTATTCTCGATGAACCTACCAATCACTTGGACATGCGTTCGCAAGATGCGCTTCAACGAGCGCTTCAAGAATACACGGGGGCGTATATGATCGTTTCTCATAATCGCGCTTTCGTGGATCCGCTGGCGAAGAAAGTGTTGGAAGTGCGAAAAGACGGGCTTTCGATTTTCCCGGGAAATGTATCGGATTATCTGAGACATTTGGAATTGGTGGAAGCGGCCGGGAAGTAGATTTGAGCGAATGGCGTCTAGGATCCAAGTTTGTATTTGCTTTGCTAATTAGTCGATTTTCGATCCGAGTAATCGTGATGCCGCGATGTAGTTGTCTTTCGGCGTCGTTCGATTGATGAATACCATATGGACATTGCGTTTGTCTTGCATGCTTCAAATCGCTTCTATGGGCGTCTTGTTCGCTTTCGAATCGGTGCGGATGAAGGACATGGGTGTCGGCGAAACGATGATTGGCGTTATTCTCGGGTCGGGTAGTGGCTTTTTTATCGTGAGTTCCCTTTTCTGGGCACGACTTGCCGATAGGAATCGATGGCATAAGAAAGTCGTAATTTGCGGAGCTTTCGCTTTTGCGGGTTTGCTTCATTATTTCGCGATATGCGAAACGCCGACTGAGTTTTTCCTTTATTCACTGGGGCGCGCGACGTTTATGCCGATGATCGCTGGAATGATGCCGACGATCGCGGTCAATGCATTTGGGCCTAAAAACCGCGGTAGTAAGTTTGGGGTTTACCGAGCATTTGGATCCCTCGGATTCATTTTAGGAACAATGGTGTCGCCATTTATTTTCAACGATATTGGTGTTGTGGCGCGTGTTGCTTCCGTAACAATGTTGTTGTCGGTTGCTTTGGTTCGCGGATTGCCTGATCCTTCCGCGCGAGTCGATGCGATAGCGCCGTTGCGAGTTAGCGAGCTGAATCCAATTATTAAGCGTTTTCTAATCGCGTTTTTCTTTATCGCGCTTGCAGAGCCGTCAGTGCACGGATTCTTCACCGCCTACGCTCGCGACCTTGGGAGCAGCACTCGCTTTATTGGGATGCTCTTGGGCGTTATGGGTTTGGTGGCTTTAGTGTCTCTCCCGCTAATGGGTAAGGCGATTGATCGTGCGAGTCCCCAATTGATTCTCTCGATATCGTTTCTTGCTCAGCCGCTGCGTGTATTCATGACATCCTGTATTGGAGATCCGAATTTCCTTTGGATTCCTCTATTGCTACATGGGATCTGCTGGGGAGGAATCGAAGTCTCTGCGATCGTGTATCTTTCGAGTTTGGTCAAAGAGGACCAGCGATCTACGGTACTATCCTATTACACGGCTACGCGTATGCTTGGCATGCTTATCGGGGCAGGAATAAGTGGCTATTTGGCGGAAACGATGGGGTATGTTTTCATGTTTCGAGTTCTTTCTGGGGCAGCTTTGTTCGGTGCAGGGATTTATGTTGCCGGAAATTTGTTTCTTTCGGAAAGCCGAACTGGGAAATAGGAATTTTGTCACTATGCGACGCATCTACTGGCTTTTCGGGAAATGTATTGGATTATATGAGACGTCCTAATTGAATGGAAGCTGTAGGTGAAGAGGATTGTTTGGGGCGTATCTAATCGGGGTTGGTCGTTTCGGTGAACGTATTCGGGACTTGTGCCTTGGCGGTGATTCCCCTAGTGAGTTTCGTTCTATGAAGCTCCAATCGATTTCTTTACCCTTATGGATGTTAATAAGTATTGCTTTTCTTGCAGGATGCTCGGTCTCATCACCTGAATCCAGTATCGGCGTTGGAGCCGATCCCGAAACGGGAGCTGTGGTCTACCTCGATGGATCCAAATCGAAGCTCGACGGGAATTGGGCTTATTGGGAGGGGCCGCGTTTGAAAGCGACGATGCCGGTGAAATGGGAAGTTGTGAGTGATCCGGTTGATGGGGGTTCGGCGATCAGCGCTAATGATCCATCCGCGGCCGGCGGGTTGTACGGGGCTGCGGATATAGTAACTCGAAAAAAGTTTGGCGATCAGCGCGTTCATGTTGAATTCCTAATAACGACCGAAGGTGGAAATAGTGGAGTGTATTTGCAGAATCGCTACGAGATTCAGATTCTTGATGGAGATGAAACCAAACATGGCATGGCTGCGGTGATCAATGAAACGGAGTCTCCGTACCATGCATACAATGGCCTTGGTAAATGGAATGCTTACGATATTCAGTTTCGGGCGGCTCGGTTCAAGGATGGCAAGCTAAGTGAGAAACCACTAGCGACGGTTTATTTCAATGGAGAGAAGGTCCATGTGAACCAGACTATCAATAAGGTTTGGGGTGGGCCGAATTCCGGCCTTGATGGCGGGAATGAAGATGGTTTCGGAATCACTGATCGTCCGGGAGGGTTGAAGCTTCAAGCGGAGGGGCACGATGTGCGCTATCGTAATATTTGGATCAAGGAGCTCGATTTAGCGGAGCCTGATACTGATTTCTGATCTAGATTTTCGAGTGCCTGCATTGGGGGCTTGAATCAAGTTTGCCCATTTTATGAGAACCTATGTAATTGTATTTCTATTCTTGTCGGTATTCGCTTTTTCAGCTTGTAGGCCTAATTCGTCTGTCGACCGTGAGTGGCCTTCTTATCAAGGTAGCGATGACCGAAATCAATATTCTGAAAGTAACTAAATCACGCCGGAAAATGTAATTGAGCTGGAAGTGGCTTGGGTTTATCGAGCCGGGGAGGTGGATAAACGAACTCAAATTCAGTGCAATCCAATCATTGAGAATGGGGGTCTTGTATGGGACATCGCCTCAATTGAAACTATTCGCTCTCAATGCCTCGACCGGCACGGTGATTTGGGAATTCGATCCTAAAGCGTTTTTAGCCAGCGAAGACATCGAGTTTGGAATGAACCAGAATCGAGGGGTTGTCCTTTGGGAGAACGATGATGATAATCGTGTATTCGTTACTTTGAGTCATTGGCTTATTTGCATCAACTCGAAAACAGGAGAAGCGGTTTCATCGTTTGGCGATAGTGGCAGGGCGTCATTGAAGGAAGGGTTGGGTGAACGATCGAAAAATCTTCATATTAATTCCACGACGCCTGGAGTGCTGTTCGAAGATTTGCTTATCGTTTGCACGAGAGTATCGGAGAACGCCGGTGCTGCGCCAGGTCATATTCGCGCGTTTAATGTGAGGACAGGCGAAATGGCGTGGACTTTTTATACGATTCCTCAGCCTGGCGAGTTCGGAGCGGATACCTGGCCTGAAGGCTCTCATGAGGAAGCTGGTGGAGCTAATTCTTGGTCTGGAATGAGTATCGATCGGGAGCGAGGAATGGTCTTCGTGCCGACAGGGTCAGCATCATTCGATTTTCACGGAGGCAATCGTCATGGTGAGAATCTCTTCGCGAATTGTATCCTCGCTTTAGTTGCTCGTTCCGACTTGGTTGGAGAAGAAGCGTGGCCAACGCAGCCAATTCCTGTGCGTCCTGAGCCCTTTGCTCGTCAGCGGTTCGACAAGGAAGATGCTACGAATATTAGCGAAGTCGCAAATAAGTATGTAAGGGGGATTTTGGAGAATCTGAGATCCGACGGTCAGTTTATTCCACCGAGTTTGGAAGGGACGGTTATATTTTCCGGTTTTGATGGAGGGGGTGAGTGGGGCGGAGCTTCGATCGATCCTTCGACCGGAATCATGTACGTCAATGGAAATGAAATGGCTTGGGTCATGACCATCGTCGAATCCCGTGGTGGATTGGATGTGGTTGCAGGCGAAGCGAATCGTTTAGCAGACTATGGGGAATCGCTCTATATGGGTCGTTGCGCGTTTTGCCATGGTCCCGATCTTCAGGGTGACCCTACGGGAACGTTTCCCAATATTCAGGCTGTGGGCGAGAGACTCCAGCGAGAGGCCATTGGCGAGGCGGGCAATCGTATGAACGTGGTGCTTTGCGAGCAGTTGCCGAATTAATTTCAATGGTTGGAGGTGGGAGCGCGGTCGTGTTCGTTCGAAATCAGTTCGCGAGATCCCTTCTCTTTGTTATCAGCGTTTTGGGAACTTTGCGATTTCCCGCTAGTTGATGTAGACGATTAGTGCCTTATTATTTTCGGAGGCCGTCGCGATGAATGGCTTTAGGTCTTCGAGATAGCTCAAAAGGTATCCAAAAGACTCGTCGAAATCTTCATCCCATATATCTGGATAGACATCGTTCTTCTTGAACTCTTCTGCGTTGCACCGGGATTGGATTTCAGTTTCGTCCAGCGACGATAAAGCTTGGGCAATTTCGTTAACTTGAGTTGATGTGAAGACTCTCGCTGGACCGTGCCCCACGTCGACGTCGCCAACCAGCTCCCCACCGGAAAGGATGAATCCCAGTGGATTTTCAGCATTCTCGGATTTGCCCGACAGCAAGAAGTGGATGCCCTGCCAAGCCTTGTCTATATTCATTTCTTCACCACTATCGCTAGGCATCCAGTAGTCGGCTTCTTTTGAAGCCTTTTCTTTAAAGAAACCAAAGAAGCTTTTCTTCTCTGGCTCGGTTGAGAATGTTTCTCCATATAGGAATTTCTCAATTCTTTTAGGTTTCTCTAGAAGCGCTGCAATGTCTGAGTCGTTGGTTGTTTTGAAATTGCCGATCATGCTCATGTTAGGAACGTTTGTGGAAGGCCGAAAACTAGGGATAAGAGATATTGGTAGATCAATCTAATGTCGATTGGGATAAGTTCAAGATCGAAGAGAAACTTGGGTCGTTGTACAGGTGGCAGCGAACGATCGACGGCCCTACGGTCTTAAGCGGCGGGATGTGGTTGCTCCACCGTATTTTGGGGCGGGAGTTGGGATTCAGGAAGCTTAATCTTGGGAGTGGGCTTGGTAGGCGGCTCCGTAGGTGCCGGCCCAGTTGCCTAGGCTTCCTATTCGGACGTCGACACGGTGGTCGCCTGGTCGCCATTCGATGGTGTCGAGTTCGGCTTTGAGGGGAGCGAGGAGTTGGTCGCCGGCGTTAGTGGGCCCGCCGACCAGAAGAAAGATCTCGGGGTCGAAGGCGTTTATGAGCGAGGTCATTCCGGCTGCGAGGTTACGTAGTGATGTTTTAAGTACATTTTGGGCTTCGGTATCACCGGAAGAGGCGGCTTGGATGAGGTCTTTAAGATTGTCGAACCGACCGCCGCTTCGTTCTGGGAGCGTGGCGTTACCGAGCGCGCTGTCGAGAGATCCAGGAGTGTTGGTGAAATTCTTTTCGCCGAATGGGTCGAGCGATAGGTGTCCAAAGTGTCCAGCGCGGCCGATGGCGCCGCGGATGAGTCGGCCGTCGATAAAGGCGGCTCCGCCTACGCCGGTTCCAAGAGTAAGGAGGACGACGTAGTTACAGGCTTTGGCGGAGCCCATCCAGATTTCTCCGAGGAGCGCGGCGTGGGCGTCGTTGATAATTTGGATGGGCGTCTGCCAGTCGAGGGCTTTGGTCCAGTTAAGGCCTTGAAGGCCGATCATGCGTCCTGGCATGAAGTCGATGGAGCTGCCGTCGCGAGAGGTTAGTCCGGGAGCAGCGAGGCCTATTGGCGAAGAGCGCTTGGGCGACCATTTTTCGAGTTGGGCGCGGATGGTTTCGAGCCAGGCAGGTTGACCGTTTATGGTTTGGCCGTCGAGAGTAGGGGTGTGGAGTTGCTCTACCAGGATGCCGCTTTGAGAGTCGAAGAGGCCGAATTTAATCTGAGTTCCGCCCAGGTCGACGCCGATGATTTGAGAGCTATCCATTACTGAGTCATTTGTCCTTCGCTGACAGACCACCCTCCATCTACGGCGAGCGTTTGTCCAGTGACGAATCGGGACTCGTCGGACATGAAGTAAACGGCTGCTCCGTCGAGATCTTGGGGTTGGCCGATTCGTCCACCGTCGAGCGGTTGCTTGGTTTTGATGAATTGGGAGATGGCGGGATCCTTCGCTGCGCGTTGAGCCATGGGGGTTTCGACGAGGGCAGGGGCGATGGTGTTGACCCGAATGTCTTGGGCGGCGTAGTACGCGGCTATTGAACTGGCGAATCCGAATACGGCAGATTTAGCGGCTGCGTAGACGTGGGTGGAGAAGAAGGCGGGCGATGGAGAGTAGCCCAGGGTGGAGGCCATATTGAGGATGACCCCTCTTTGTTCGAGTTCGAGCCACGTTTGGATGGCGGCTCGGTTGGAAAGGATGATGGAGTGGAGATTGAGCTCGAGAGTGGCTTGGATACCTTGATCGGTTACCTCATGAAGGGGGCCATCGCCGAGTTTTCGTCCGCTGCCACCGGCGACGTGATAGAGACCGTCGAAGGCGTTCCAGCGTTCGAGGCAAAGGTCGATCGCCTTTCGGGAAATTTCAGGGTCGGTGGCGTCGCCTGTCAAAATCGAGCAGTTGTCTGCCCCGAGTATTTCGCCTGCTTGGGCGGCACTGTCTGGGTTGCGTCCGACGACGACGATTTG
>JABITN010000021.1 GCA_018700525.1 Opitutales bacterium | reverse complement strand
TGGGAGTCCAAAATCCGTAGGCCTATCAAAGGAGCGCCTAGCTCGAATCGATGCCATGGCTGAGTCAGCCATTAAGGATAAGGATGTTCCAGGTGTGGTTGCTCTGGTTGCCAGGAATGGAAAGGTTGTTTATCACAAAGCCTTTGGCTTAGCTGACAACTCAAGTGGTCGTAAAATGACGAAGGACGACATCTTTCGTATCGCTTCCCAATCTAAGGCTATTACCTCAACCGGAGTCATGATGCTCTGGGAAGAGGGGCTATTCAAACTCGATGATCCAGTTTCTAAATGGATTCCCGAGTTTAAGAACCCGCAGGTACTAAAGAGCTACAACTATACGAGTGAAACTTATACGACTATTCCGGCTGATCGGGAAATTACGATCCGACATTTACTGACTCACTCGTCCGGACTTGGCTATGGACTCATTGACGGTGATGAGCGAATGAAACTCATCTACAAAAAAGCCGGGGTCACTGATTTATTCACCATCGATCCGATAACGATTGGAGATAGCGTAAAGAAATTAGCCAAACTCCCATTACACTTTCATCCAGGCGATGAGTATCGTTATTCCGAAGGGTTGGATGTCCTTGGTTATTTTATAGAAGTTGTTTCAGGAATGTCGTTCGACCAATTTTTGAAAACACGTTTGTTCGATCCACTAGGAATGCGCGACACCTTCTTCTATGTACCGGATGCCAAGGCAAATCGCCTAGTTACCGTACAAGAACAGGTCGACGGTAACTGGGTTAAATACAGCGGAGTAGAAGGATACTACGACGCGGACTATCCGATCAAAGGTGCGAAAACTTTTTTTGGCGGCGGCGCTGGTTTATCCAGCACCGTTTCCGATTACGCTACCTTTTTGCAAATGTACCTAAATGGTGGTGAACTGAATGGTATTCGTTTTTTGAGCCGCACAACGATTAAAACGATTATGTCTCCCCAGGTGGCGCTGAATAGAGAAACTGAAGATTATGGTCTGGTCTTTGGTTTGTTGAATGAAAAGGGGATTGCTTTGGGAGGTTCGGGTAGCATTGGTACCTTTAGATGGGGAGGCTATTTTAACTCTCAGTATTTTGCCGATCCCAATGAACGAATTATTGGAGTCATCATGAAACAAACTCGGCACCAGACAACGGATGATACTAGCTGGCAGTTCGGCCAACTAGTCTTCCAAGCAATAGATGATTAAAATACCCACAAATAGACTAACTCGTTTAATGAAACTCTTGTCATACCTTATCTATCTGACGCTATGTGTCTCGCTTTCCGCGCAAACACCCTCTGCCCAGAATTCAAATCCCCTAAATAAACGTTCGGCTAAGAGTGTAGGGATGTCCTTGGAACGCTTGGCACGAATCGATACCATGGCGGAATCGGCGATTGCCGATAGCGACGTTCCGGGACTTGTGGCGCTGGTGGCACGAAACGGCAAAATTGTTTATCACAAAGCATTTGGCGTTGCTGATGCGGGGACAGGACGAGAGCTCCAGAAAGACGATATTTTTCGCATATTTTCACAAACGAAGGCGATCACAGCGACAGCGGTTATGATGCTATGGGAAGAGGGGTTATTTAAACTTGACGACCCCATCTCCAAGTGGATTCCAGAATTCAAAAACCCCCAGGTCTTGGATACCTACAACTTCACAGCGGGTACCTACACAACGACTTCTGCCAAGCAAGAGATCACGATTCGCCACTTGCTGACTCATTCATCGGGATTGGGTTACGGCGCAATCGACCCAGACGAGCGTATACGGTTAATATACAAAGAAGCCGGAATTATTGAAGCCGTAACTCAAAAGCATGTTTTGATAGCCGACAACATCAAGAAGCTGGCGAAGCTACCCCTTCACTTTCATCCAGGAGAAAAATACACTTACTCCATGGGACTCGATGTTCTTGGTTATTTTGTAGAAATCCTCTCAGGAATACCCTTGGACGAATTCTTTTACTCGCGAATTTTCAATCCTCTAGGAATGAAAGATACCTATTTCTATTTACCCGAAAACAAGGTCGATCGTCTCGTTATGACGCATGCTCCAAAAGACGGAAAATGGGTGCCGTACATCGGCGACGGCATCATTGATCCAGATTACCCTTTTAAAGGGGCAAAGAGTCTTTTTAGTGGCGGGGGAGGTTTATTAAGCACTGCTATCGATTACGCTAACTTCCTTCAAATGTACCTAAATGGTGGTGAGTTGAATGGCAAACGCCTACTCAGCCGAACTACGATTGAGACCATGATGGCTTCCCGCGTTTATATGTATCCAGGTATCGGATACGGACTGGCCTTTAGCGTCCTGAATAAAAAAGGAGTTAGCATCGGTGGCCTGGGTAGCGAAGGAACGTTCAATTGGGGTGGAGCGGCGAACACTCAGTATTTTGCTGATCCCAATGAACAAGTAGTCGGAATCATATTGAAACAAACCTTCGGACAAAGAACGGACGATACGCGCTGGCAGTTTCGGCAGTTGGTGTTTCAGGCGATCGACGACTAAAAACAACTCTGAGACTTCCGGCAGACAACCGAGAAATGCGGTGCCCTTTCTCTAATTGAAGACTTGGTGAAGTTGACGCTTCTGCCTTTGCGATCGTGGCTAGAGATTATTGAATATTGCAGGACCGAAAACTGATTGGAGTGGTTAGTAGGAAATTCAATTGTTCCGGTTTGGTTCCTGGAGGGTTGACAGGAAGGACCTCTTGGCATGCTGATACTTTCTTCAAGCGACTTCACTGAAAAATCATTATTCAACGCTTTGAAATGCACTTCAGGATGAGCTTCGAAGGCATTCGCTTTGAGATTTGGCTGAATCTGCAGGAGTTGACCGAGTTCCAGTATTTTTCCCAAAATATCCCAGGATTGCGTTGAAATCGCTTTTCCTGATGCTGCCGGAATGAGGCGGTAGGCTTCGTTGTAAAACGTATCTTCTAACGCCTCCCGCTATGGCGTGGAAAATAATCGTGAACGAATTCCCCTGCCAAAAAATGACGAGCCCCTTAGTCTTGCAACCGGGTACCTACCCTTTTCGACTAGAAGCCGATTGGCAGATCGATCCGCATCTTAGCATTTGTTAGTCCAGCGGAAGCCTATATTGCAAGAAGCTGACAAACCTCGAAAGCAGCCCCTGCCCTGCCTGAAGTCACCACCTCGCACGACCGTCAAAGACACGAAAGAAATGCTTCACTGAATTATTTTACAGTAGCACAACTAAACTCAAACCGAGCATCATAGCTGCAGGCAAGGATCGTTTCAACGGGTCGCTTACTTTAATGTGCATCACGATAGCCCCGACCATCAAGAGCGTCATCCCGAGGGCTGCAGGACGAACGAAGGAAGGCAGGGCAATACCAATGAGCAGCATCGTTGCAAACGTGATTTTGAAAAATCCGACGACGTACATTCCCGTAGGAGGAAGACCATAGGCCGCAAACTCTTCTTTCATGTTTTGCGCAGTGCCGCCCCGCCAGCTCGTCGCTTTTCCAAAGCGCAACAACCAGACATTGTAAATGCCTAAAGCGATAGTTACTTGAACGATAATTTCGATGTATGTCATGCCGATGTCCCTTGTCTTAGTATTAGTCGATTCTTGATAAGAAGGTGCTCGCGAGATATGTGTTGAGCAGAAAATAGAAAAAAGCAGGTGCAGATTTCAGTACACCATCTTTGATGATTACGCGCACAATAAATCCCCCGAGCAACAGTAACGAGAGACCGCTTGCTGCCAACAATCCAATAAGGGGCTCATAGAAACCGACTATGAGACCGAGTCCACCGAAAAATTCCAATACCCCCACCATCACGCGAAACTGCGGCAAGCCATAGCGCTCAAATTCAAGAGCCATGTAGCGCGAACACCAACAAGAGAACCCGTATGCGGATAATGTAAAACTGCTGAAGAGCACGAGAATATTAAAAATCGTCATATTTTATTACATCGCAGTCGTTTGGCCTGATCCTGAATCTTATCTTTCTTTTCTTCAGAGAGTCGGTTGAGGTTTCGCAGTTGCATCGCCATGCGATTGTTCTTTTTGAGCGAGTTTTCGTGCCTCATCAAAAAGTCCCAATAGAGTGTTGTAAAGGGGCAAGCATTCTCTCCGACGGATTCGGCTGGATTGTATTGGCAGCCCGAGCAGTAGTTACTCATGCGTTGGATATACTTCCCAGTCGCCACATAAGGCTTGGATGCCGTCACTCCCCCATCTCCATATTGCGACATGCCTAAAGTATTGGGCAGCTCAACCCATTCGACGGCGTCGACATAGACTGCCAGATACCACGCATGTATCTCCTTTGGGTTAATTCCATACATCAGGGAAAACAACCCCGTCACCATTAAACGCTGAATGTGGTGCGCATAGCCATACTTCATTGTTTGCGTAATGCAATCGTTCATGCAGCGCATCGATGTCTCTCCTGTCCAATAAAAGTCAGGCAAGGCTTCTTGCGCGCTTAACGCATTGCGCTCTAAATACTCAGGCATATACAGCCAATAAATACCTCGAACATATTCGCGCCATCCCAGAATTTGCCGTATAAATCCTTCAACCGACTCTATCGGAGCTTTCCCGTCTCGATAGGCTTTCTCCGCAGCTTTGATGACTTCACGCGGATTGAGCAATTTTAAATTTAAAGAAGACGAGATAAGCGAATGATTTAAAAAAGGCTCAGCTGTCCACATTGCATCTTGATGTTTTCCGAAGTTAGGCAAGCAGTCTTTAATAAAGTCTTCTAACGCTTGCAATGCCTCCTTGCGAGTCACCGGCCAGTTAAAGTTCTCCAGATCGCCTGGGTGATCCTCAAAGCTCTCATTAACGATTTTTATAACCGTTTTTGTAATGTCGTCTGGTTTAAAACTCCGGCGCTGTGGCACCAGCTCCGGCCCCTGCTTGCCAAAACTCTGCCGATTACTTGAATCGAAATTCCATTCGCCTCCTACTGGTTTACCATCTTCAATGAGCACTTTATAGCGCTTGCGTATCTCGCGATAAAAGAACTCCATCCGCAGTTGCTTACGGCCTTCAGCATGGGTTTCGAAATCTTGATGCGACGCTAAGAAATGGTCATCTTCTAAGAGTTCGAAATCGATTTTGTTTTTCTTACAAACGCTTGATATTGTTTTTAATAGACGGTGCTCACCAGGCTCAATGTATTTGATCGTTTCCGGTTTATACTTTTCAAGAGATGCATCGAGCTGCTTATCAAGCTCGCCCTTGTTTTCTTTACTGCCGAGTTCAGTGTAGAGAACCGGGTAGCCTTTTTCTAAAAGCGCTTCACGGAAGTGACGCATGGCAGAAACAAACAGCGTCGTTCTAATCTTACTCGACCATACATACGTTGATTCACCCGCGACCTCCGCCATCCAGATGACATCTTTTGCAGGGTCTAAACCGCGGAGGGCAACAGACTCCATGTCCAGCTGATCGCCTAGCACGATCACAAGAGTTCTAATTTTTTCAGGAAGGGCCGCGTTCATGAAATCGATACTTCTAATTTTAGTCCATCTATCCAACGCTTAGGCCAGGCATTCATGCCGTGGGCTTGACCGAGAAGAGCTCCAAGCACTGCCCCACGATAGGCATTGTCGCCGCCGGCCATCGTGTTTTCAATGAGTGCCTGCTCTGGCTGTCCTCCATACTTGAGTAAAAGATAAATGATGGCAGGCACTGCGGATTGGACATAGCATACAGTCCCAATACGCCGTTTTAAGACGTCCCCCGTGGGCATCGAAATCCATTTTTTCCAGTTTCCTTTGAGCAGAGGAGAGCATTGGCTTTTTATTAATTGCTCCGCTGCATCTTGCACTAGCATACCCGCGTGTAGAGATTCATAGAGCTTAAGGACAACCTTTGCCGCGTCTTCCATCACCGGACCCTTGTGAGTAAGACGCATGCGCTCAAGCGCACGCCGTTTCCCCGTTTCAATATCCTCGTCATAATATGCAAGCAAAGGAAACAGACAGGCCAAGCCCCCAATATGCTTCTCAACGACACTACAATTCTTGGGAGCTAGACCTTGAGCATAACGCATGAAAAAACCCCGATGACTCTCTTCTAGATAGGTATCTTTATGCATCCCCGGAGTCGTCATAAATTTAATATAACGCTCCAGGTAATCATCAGCATCCCAACCTCCATTAGTCACAAGAGATAAGTATTGAAGCTGGCATAGCTTTTGATTGACGGTATTCTCTCCCGCTTCTAAAAACTGATGATAGTGCACATGATGGTGCCCCCAGTATTTTGCTTGATCATGTAAAATCTCACCACGGCTATTGAGCGCCTTATAGCTGGATCTCCATAGGATACTCTCTGGATGCGCTGCCTTCGGAACCATGTAGTCTCGAATCGTTCCAAAATCTTTTTCAATATTCAATGGGTCGTAATACCAATGTACAGGCATCGCCAATGCATCTCCAATAAAGAGTCCATAAAGGGTAGCTTGAGCTTTGTCACTAAGAGTATCGAAATGTATCATTGTAATTTTGCAGGGACTTTATTCACGCAGCCTGCTTCTAATATCCTAAGACAGTACTGCGGTCCGGAGTATTTCAAGCATATGCGAGCGTCACAAGCAATGCCCCTATTCCGCATTCGCAATAGCCTCCGCAACCATCCGCCCGGAAGCCATCGCAGCTTGCAATGAACTCGCATAACGATGATCGCCACATATCCAAAGTCCTTGCTTGTTTTTCAAAGACGCCTTGCCAAATAATAAATCACCTGGCCGCTGTCGGGGAAGCGCGTTAGGCACTTCATAATTTTTTAAAAACGTGAACGCATCCGCATCTCGCCCAAACCAAGATCGCAGCTCATCTTCAAGCGTTGAGATTGCGACGCTTCTGTCGGTCGAGACGCAAAGCAGCGCTCGCCCGTCTGGAGAATAGCTGGTATTAATATCGCTCGGCACTGATAGATTAGTGATACTTCCCTTCCCGCTGCTATTCAGCACAATCAACTTTCCAGGCGCAGGACTTGACGGAGCACTGAAGTAATAGCACTGAGCGCTGTTCCAATCACGATCTTCAACATCGCCATTTGTCAGTACCGCCGCTTGTGACATGTCAGTCGCCACGACGACATGCTTGGCACACACGATATCGCCACCGCTCAAAGTGACCGAATAGCGATCTAGCGCTTTGACGCGTTCATTCAACTGTACAGTGGTAGTCTCGAGCTGCTGAACCATCTGCGCCGGGATACTTTGCATGCCGCCCTTGGGAAGGGCTGCATCGCCTTGACTAAACATTTTGAAAACAAATTCAAACATACGGCTGGTCGTTCCCAATTCACTTTCCAAAAAGATACCCGCGTAAAAAGGCTTAAAAAACTGCTCAATCATTGAATCTGAAAACTCTCGCGCTTTTAAATAATCCAATGTCGTGCTCTCATCCGCTTCATAGATGGCCGAAACGCTTTTCTTTGAGAGCGTATTTTTAAGTGCACCCACTCTTAGCTTATCGCCTAAAGAGCCAACCGGGCTCAGTGCAGCTTGTAACAGTTTGGCTGGGCGGCGCATCGGGTCCACTAGTGTTTTGAACCGATTGGTCTCACCCGCCCAAATCAACGCTCCCGGTTCATAAGAGCCAAGCTTCAGCGCCTCATAATCCAAGATGGATTGGCACTCGCTATAAGAGGTCAGTAGGACTTGAAAACCATGATCCAGAGTAAAGCCATCCACACTGTCAGTCTTCAATCTACCCCCGACTCTTTCACTTGCCTCAAGCATTAGGACGTTGAGCGCTTTCTTTTCTAGCTCAATAGCGCAACGCAGCCCCGCAACTCCTGCTCCTACAATTATGACATCATACTTGTTCATGCAGGAACCAGCGTTAACGGTATTTTGAAATTAGCAAATCGCATATTGATCCAAAGCAATTACGTTGTTTTTCAATGAGATGCTTGTATTGCATGAGAACCTGGCAAATCTTGAATTATGGACGATCAAAAAAACAAAAAGGTCATGGCCGTAATCGGTGCAAATGGTGGCATCGGCTCTACTTTGGCACACTCATTGATAGCTTCTGGACACACAGTTGCCCTTGGGGTACAGGATGCTGCTCAATGTGATGTAAAGGGCGGTAAGGTCTTTGCCGTAGACGCGACATCATGGGAGTCGGTTGACGCGTTTTTAAATGACATCGAAACTGAGCTCGGCCCAGTCTATGGCGTCGCCTTGTGCGTTGGATCTATCCTCTTAAAGCCCGCTCACCTCACGCGCGAACACGATTTCGATCAAGTGATTAACATGAACTTGAAAAGCGCGTTTGCGGTCGTGCGCTCAGCCAGTAAACGCATGCTTAAGACTGGTGGCTCCATAGTCCTCGTGTCTTCAAGCGCAGCGCGACGAGGCATCCCCAATCATGAAGCCATTGCTGCTGCCAAGGCAGGAGTTATCGGACTGACGGTCTCTGCCGCTGCAACCTATGCGAGCTATGGCATCCGTGTAAATTGCGTAGCTCCTGGCCTGACACGGACGAAAATGGCTGCACCCATCACCGGTAATGAAATGTCCCTCAAAGCCTCGACCGCCATGCATCCCCTTGGACGCATCGGGGAGCCCGAAGATGTCGCCGGCGCCATCGAATGGTTTCTCAACCCTAAATCAAATTGGGTCACTGGCCAAGTGCTAGGCGTTGATGGCGGCCTAGCTGATTTAATAAAACGGTAACATACAGAGGCTTTGTTTGCGAAGCCCGCTTTCAACATCTTAAAGCCACACGAGAATCTGTCTTGCGCCAAACGCTCGCAGGCACCCCCCAGGAAAATATGTCGCTCATCTCCATCGCACACCTCCTCGCAACCCTCACGATGACAGGCATCATTTGGTTCGTGCAGATTGTGCATTACCCGCTCTTTCAAAAAGTCGGTATCAATCATTTTATCGATTACGAAACAGCGCACGCAAAACTGACAGGCTTAGTCGTTGTGCCGCTTATGACAATCGAAGCCATTACCGCACTCCTCCTCTGCATTCTTTACTGGAACGCGCCCGCAAGCGCACTCTACGCAACTGGACTCGCCCTTGTGGTGATCCTTTGGCTTTACACCTTTTTCTTTATGGTTCCAATTCACAAAGTGCTCAGTGGTGGCTATAATTCTACCGCCATAAAACGCCTCACGTGCCTCAACTGGCTACGTACTCTGCTATGGTCAATCAGATCCGCGGGTACCCTCTGGCTCTTAGTCTCCCACGGCTGAGCACTATGCATTCGAGGATTAGTTTCACTCTCAAGGCCAGGAATCTCTTCAACTCCCCAGGAAAACTTATCTCAAAATCAGCAGCAGTTTCGCCGACTTAAGTACTTGTGCAAAATCGATCTTCACCATGATAGGATACATCATGAAAAACAGACAAACAGCTATAGAAATCGATACTTTATATATAGAAAAATTACTCAGAGTTGTCGCAACGCTCTGAGCAACTTTTCCCGGAATAATTCTACCAGTAATTCAAAGCAGTAGCCACACAGTTAAATAGTTCTTAAATATTGATAATTTTTTCAGATATACTGACTAATCTTCCTAATGACTATTTCACAACGAGCCTAGCGTCGAGCTCACCTATACGGTTTGACCGTATTGGGTAAAACCTATAAACCTCACGCCTTCCATGGACTCACCCTCATAACGCCATTTTCAACCAAAACGCCTCCCCTTATCGAAGCGAGCGAATAAAAAATACGAGAGACTCCACATCCTCATCTTTCAAAATGCCACTATAGGACGGCATTCCAGCCTCCTCTCCATCGTAGCCTTTCGTGATAACCGCCGTCGGATCCAAAATGGATGTCCTCAAATACTCTTCATCCACTTTGATCGTCGATCCATCCTGCAAGGTCCGCTTGCTTTTGAATGCCTTAAACCAGGTCGGTCCACTGCGCCCCTCCGTAGTTCCGTCGGTCGAGTGACAGCCCACGCAGCCCATTTGAGCATACAATTCCTGCCCCCGCGCAATCGATACGATAGACTGTTCCGCAAGCGCTTCTCGCGGCATGGGATCTGCCGCAAAGAGTTTTTTGAAATTTACATTCTGGAATCCGTGTTTCGAAAGCCTATCGTACTTAATCTCGTTCACCGTGAAATATACCGGCGTCCATTTTCCAAACAGATTGTACTGAACTTCCAATTGCATCGTTTCACGCACACCATCGATAGCCAAAAAAATGGATCTACGATCCTCCGACAACAAAACCGAATGCACAAACCAAGAGTCAACTCCCGGAGTTCCATCACTTCTGTATTGAGCCGATCCGTAATCCTTGGTCCGAACGTATTCCCAGCTGCTTGCTTGATAGTTGGCCGGATTCAACGCTTTTTCGGGATCAAGTTTTTCGGAAAAAGTCAGTCTCACGCCATCGCGTACAACCTCAACGCTCTCAGGAGCGCCATCCAATTTATCTAAGACACGCAGTCGACACAATCCCTCTAATCGTTTCGCAATCGAATCCCAAATCTGAAATCCTACGAAATAAGGACGACCATCAGACGGATTCGTCGCACCCTTCAACAAAGGAGTTTCGAACTCAACCGCCAACTGCGTACCCGCTGTTTGAATCATCCTGCTCGTTTCCGGAGCATAAATTCGAAAGATACTGGGCTTCTTGTATTCGATATAAAGAATCGAATCCGTCAAAGTGCCCATCCTCTCGTCCGTCACCCATATTTGCTCGATACCCGACTGAGCAATTCGGTGAGGTATCCACAAAGCAGGCGACTGAATATCCGTCTCCGCAGTCGGAGCTCCAGGCCGGTAACCCAAAAAACTATCCGGCCGCACAATATGAAACGGTGTCGAAGGAACCCAATTCCCCTGCTGGTCGCTCGCGGTAATCAAATCCTTGGTCGGATGCCCTGAAATGTAACCATTTCTCATTCCATAGGCGAAAAAGCTAACATCCTTTCCGTCCGCTGAAATCGACAGGGCTCGCCCGCTATGCGGAGAATCCGCAGTATTCTGCTGCCCTCCTTTGGAAATAACGAAGCTACCATCAGGCCGAAGGGCCAAGCTTAATGGATAATCACGCGTATCCGCACTCTGGGTGAAACGGTTGCTGAACATCTCGTAGAAATCCGTTTCCCCATCCGAGTCGCGATCCACCAAGCGCGTAACGCCCAAACGACTGAAGACAAAGAGCTCTTCCCCGCGAAGCTTCAATGACTGAGGTTCATTGAATCCAGCAGCAATTCGCCTCCATATCACCGAGTCATCCATACTCCCCAATCCCGACACGCGATAAATGTCGCCATCGAAGGTTAAAACAAATGCATCCCCATTCGGTAAAAAATCGATCGAAACCGGTCGGATTCGACGTTCCCAAGGATTTGGATACGGGATCACCGCTTCATCAACCGCATAGGATCCTTGCGGTTTGCCCATTTCGATTATCGACAGCGCTGCATCAGGCCAGTGAGCTGCCGTTTTCGCAACAGCTCCATAAGCGTCGGTACCGCCAATAAATCGGCTACTTAGCGTCACTACGCCTTCCCCTATCACGTAATCCAGCACCAAAGCACTCAATCCTTCGAACTCGTAAACCGAGTAACGATTCTTCAATAGATCCAAACCACCCTTTCGAGAATAACCTTTCGGATCACTTTTGCCGAAATCATTAGCAATAAGACCGACCTGCCCTTTCACTCCTTCGAGCCTAACCGAACGGGTCACTACGATTTCTCCTTCAACCAAATGAGCCTCGAAGCGCTCCCTAGCCTCGCCACCAAACAAGGTGTACCTCAACTCCGCTGCATCGCCTAGGTCCTCGATGCCCAACCATTCTCCAACCGACGGCTCCAACGGACCTCTGCCCAACTCGTTTTCATCGACCCATTTTGAACGTGGATCCTCAAAGGAATAGTCTCCAGCACGCTGCCAGCCCGGATACAAACCAGTAGCGAACGCTATCTCGCCAATAGGCTTAGGCAGATCCTTTTGCCCGCCACCCATCTTCTTCAGCGGTTCGTCATAGGAAAGCATCGCCAACCCTCTCGGCGTGATGAAACCACCCTTCCAAATGCCCGCAACGCGAAGCAACTCCGTGTCGAAACATACATAAACGTCGTGATCCAATGGCAGGATCACCGCCCGCGGTACCAAATTTTCCTCAGTCCCCTCCGGAGCCAACCCCCGCATATCCACCGTCGCCTCGATAAACGGGAAATCGCTATCCAGGAATTCCGTGTATAGCGGCTTTCCACCTCGTTCAACATAAAGCGAGGCGCAAAACCCAGTCTCCAGGAATAGACAAACCGCTATCTTTAAAATTGTTCTGATCATTTTCCTCTATCTACCTTCAAGCAATAAACTCTTGGACTTTAAAAAATATCATCGCGGACCCGAACGATCGATATTCCATGCTTCGTTCGACTCTCCTGGCGTTTCGCCTCGAAACACATCGCCCTTCACCACGCGCTCTCCGCTTTCCCGACCAAACTCATCCACCGAGATTCTCTCCGGAACGCTATCGCCTGTTTCCGTCCGCCACCGCATTAGCAATTTCGCCAGCTGATTCTGAATCTTCGAATATTCCGGATCGCCCGCCAAATTCTTCAACTGATGCGGGTCCTTGGTCACATCGTAAAGCTCAACCTTCGGACGAGGCGCCAAGAAGACATCTTGCTGGGCGGAGTTCAAAGATCCCGCATCCCGAGCTTTCACCAAATCCCCATGGGAAACTGAGCGCACAGAATCTGCCGGTCCTTGCCAAGCCAACTCGGGTCGATCGTTTTCGAGGTAAAGAAATCCCTTCGCTCGAATACTCCGGCCTAGCGCTTCATAATCATGCCAGTTGTGTTCGGAAAACGCAAACCGGCGCGGCGTAGCGGATCGAACTTTGAAAATTGGCGACAAACTAAGCCCCTGAAAAGTCGGACCAGGTTTGCCCCCAGCAGCTTCGATAACCGTAGGTGCCAGGTCGATCACGCTCACCAAACTCGAGCTATCCCCAGGCGACCGAATTCCATCTGGCCAATGAGCCACCAACGCAGTTTTCATCCCAGAATCGTGGAGACGCGTTTTCGCCCGGGGAAACGGACGACCGTTATCCGCCAATACGAAAATAAGCGTATTCTCAAGGGCATTCTGCCTTTCAAGCTCTTTCACCACCTGACCTATGTGATAATCGAATCGCGTGATTTCATTGTAATAAAACGCAAGATCCTCGCGCGTCCCTGATGTATCGATGAGAAAAGGAGGCACAACCACATCCTCAGGGCGCGTCTTTGGGCCATACTCCGAAAGCTCCCACTGATCATCCCAACTGCGATGCGCATCAATAGAAGCAAACCAAAAAAAGAACGGCTTATCGGTCGGTCGGTCGCGAGTCAAAGCCACCCAATTCGCCTCGCCTCCTCGGCTGGCCCCTTTTTCCGTACTGCGGCCATTGTCAATATGATCAAATGGAGCCACATCCTTCGGTTGAACCCGCTTCATGTGGTTCTTGCCCGACAAAGCAGTATAATAGCCTAGCTCTCTTAACTCCTCAGGCAACCACGGCAAACGATCCGCGATAGGCAAATGAAGCTCAGCAGCCTTGCCATTATTGTGAGGGTAACGCCCGGTTACAATGCTAGCTCGGCTCGGACTACAGCTGCTCGCAGTTAAGTAGGCGTTCGTAAAGCGAATCCCCTTCTCAGCCAACGCATCAATATTCGGAGTCCGCGCACCGTTATTTCCATAACACCCATAATCGTTCCAACTCACGTCGTCCGCGATAAAAAAAATCACGTTGGGAGCCTTTCCAAAGACCGAACTAAAAATCGCCGTCAAGCCGAAGGCACACAGGGTAAAGAAAACGCTTCTCATAAGTGATTCAGAAAAAAACCAGGAGCTAGCCTCCTGCAATCAAAATGACCGACAACCGTTTAGATAAGGTTGCCCATTCCTGGCAGGGATGCGCTGCCCTGAATCCAACTGGCTGGCTAGATTCGGTGTGCGCACCGGCCCAAGCCACTAAGATTGACTTCTAATAGCGGCTGCTGAACGTTTGCACCAAGAGCATCGAGGCGGTGCCATGAACCCTTTCCTGAACGGCACTTCTGATCGGTCGATCGATTCTTAGACCTCGGGCAATAATCGTAGAGCAGAATTCACTGTTTCGTACTACTTGACCGTCGAAGTACGCGGTGTCCATGCCGCCGAAGAGCAACGCCTAACGCACTCGCCAACCGCGCTAGTCTGACGGGTCCTCGGCAAGATTATCGGGCGCTCTATAAGGGTAGATACCAGGTAGTCCCTGAACACGTTCGAAGCCTGAGCTAGATTCTCTCTGGCATCGACCATTTGCCTGTAGCAAATACAGAGACCAAGTAGTTTCCCTTGGCTGCTATTCGAACTCTATCAAATCGACTACCGAGGTTTCGGAAGACCCTGCTCCGGAAGAATCAACCACCCACTTTCAAGCCAATCATGCCCCAGACTACAGTAATTACTATATTTTCATCAACTACGAAATCACTCCTACAATGAATCGCTATATGAGAATTTGGTTAAACTCCCAACTACTTTCGATTCAAACGGACATCCATCCAGACAGCCAAAGCCAATACAATGCCTCGGGTGATGAATTTGATCTCAGGCGGCGCTGAAATAAGCGTGAGCCCATTCAGCAAGCTCGCCATTATCAAAGCTCCAGCCATGACGCCCATTACCGTACCGCGACCACCTTTCAGGCTAACCCCACCAATCACACAAGCTGCGATCGCATCGAGCTCCATCAAATCGCCGACCGATGTTGTAGAGGATCCAGCATAGGAGGTTTGCAGAAAACCGGTCAGCGCGACAAGCCCACCCGCAATCGAAAATGCCATAATTGTCGTCCGATGTACCGGAACTCCTGATACCATAGCTGCATCCTCGTTGCCGCCAATTGCGTATAAATAACGTCCAAACGCCATGTGCTGCGTCAGCACGTAAATCCCTACTGCGGTAGCTCCTAGGATAACTCCCGACAAAGGCACGCCACGATACATGTTCAAAACCGTCACGGCGATAAACAGCCCGATCGTCTTCATCATGAATTTGTAGAACGCCGTTTCCGGCTCTTCTACTTCGAAATGATGCCGCTTCCGGCTCGCCCGACCTTTCAACGTGGCCCAACCGATTGCCATTGTTACTCCTACCGCGAGTAAATAACCATAGGTCGATGGCAAATAATACGTAGTGAGAACCGAATACAAATTACTTTCGCCACCAAGGTTCACAGGCACCGTAGACGTATTGATGACCTTCCAAAAAACGCCTTTAAAGACCAGCAATCCGCCCAAAGTAATAATAAACGCAGGAATACGCTGCGATACGATCACCGCCCCCATACACGTCCAAACAACGATACCCGCGATTAGCGATACTAACATTGCCGCTGGAGCCGGCCACCCATACAAGGTAGTCAGCACAGCCGCCATCCCGCCAAACAAACCAATTCCACTTCCAATCGCCAAATCAATGTGTCCGCATACGATAATCAAAAGCACCCCTAGAGCAGCCACCGCCGTAGTCGACATCTCGATCGACAGCATGGACAGGTTTCGAGCGCCAAGATAGCTCGGCGAAATAATGGCGAAAAATGCCCAAATCGCGACGATAGCGATGAAGAGTGAAAAGTCTCTGAGGGATAGTTGTTTATTCATGGGTTTCTCCAGAATTCCTATTTTCAGAAGCGCTGATTGCCGCAGCCAGCAGCGTTTCCTGGCTAAAGTCTTCGCGATCGAATTCGCCGCCGACGGCACCCTCCGACAGCATAATGATTCGATCGCTCAGCCCCATCAATTCGGGCATTTCACTGGAAACGATTACGATTGCCTTACCTTGAGACTTGAGAGCGTTCACGAGCTCGTATACTTCGAGCTTCGCCCCGACATCGATGCCGCGAGTCGGTTCATCGAGAAAAATAACATCCGGTTCGCAGAGCAGGGCTTTGCCAATGACAATCTTCTGCTGATTGCCTCCCGATAGCGTGCTGGTAACCGTTTCCAAACTAGGCGCCTTAACCTGTAATTGTTTGGCGATGGCTTCGTTGCGGCTGACCTCCTGATTGACATCAACCAATCCGTTGGATGCCGTAATTTCAGTCAGCGACGACAAGCTCAAATTAAATCCATTACTCTGCTCGAGAACCAAGCCATAGCGCTTTCGATCTTCGGTCACCATGACCAGCCCTTTTTCGATAGCGCTTTGAGGCGTGCGCGGCGCGAATGCTTCGCCTTTGAACATCACTTCTCCCGAAGAACGTTTTCCAAATGCTCCAATAACATTCATAAGCAATTCCGAACGACCTGCCCCCATCAAACCTCCGAATCCCAGGACTTCGCCCCGAGCTACTTGAAACGACACATCGCGAACGACCTTCTGCCCTTCGTCGCTTTCAACTGAAACATTGCGCGCCTCGAGAAGGCATTCTCCGCGATCCGCTTTAACATATGGAAAAAGATCGTCGATCTCTCGGCCTACCATATGTCGAATCACTTCGGCCTTCGAACTCTCCGATGCCTGGAGCGTTGCAATGGTTTTCCCATCGCGCAGAACCGTGATGCGATCGCTAATCGCAAACACTTCATCTAACTTGTGCGTAATGTAAATACAAGCGATGCCACGGGCCTTAATCTCACGAATCATCTTCAACAAGATATCCACTTCCCGTTCGGTCAATGCCGCAGTTGGCTCATCCAAAATGAGAATATGCGACTCCTTTTTCAGCGCTTTGACAATCTCTACAAGCTGTTGCTTGCCTACGCCCAAATTACCCACCCGTTCAGCCGGATCAATATCGATTCCGAAATGATCGAGCAACGCCGCAGCGTCTTTGTACATCTTATCCCAATCGACGAACCCAAAACGCGTTGGCTCATGACCAAGATATATATTCTCCGCCACAGTCATCTCGTCAACCAATGCCAACTCTTGATATATAACTGCCAAGCCAACTGTCTCCGCATCGGCAATGCCACTAAAACGAGCCTCGGTATCGTCCACGAAAAACGAACCTTCGTAAGTACCGAAATTCCAAATACCGGAAAGCGTCTTGATCAAAGTCGACTTGCCCGCCCCATTTTCGCCGCATAGCGAGTGAACTTCGCCGCGACGCAAATCGAAACTCACGTCTGCTAGCGCTTTCACCCCCGGAAAGCTTTTAGTGATCCCCTCCGCTTTGAGTACTAAATCCAAGGACATGCTTGCCTAGCGCGGTGGACGTTGATTTTCGGGAATGACTTTATAGACGTCCTCATAAGAGTGAAATCCATCGGCGATGACCGTCTCCATCATATTTTCCTTCGTAACGTTCATAATGGGCGCCATCGCCATCGGAACTGTCATCAATCCATTATCGACGCCGCCCTGCACGATCACCGATTTTCCTTTAGCTAATTTGACCGCCATTTCTGCTGCCATTGTCGCGAGCTCCGGAATCGGTTTGTAAACCGTCTGAGCCTGAGTTCCTGCAACAATACGCTGGCAAGCCACCAAATCGGCGTCCTGACCAGTCACGAGAATCTTCCGGGCCAGTCCCTCTTCCTCCAAAGCTTTTACCGCCCCGCTTGAAAGCACGTCGGCTGAAGCGAGAATTCCATGAAAATCTTTCCCGTGTTGAGTGATCGCAGCATTCACGATTCGTTTGGCATTTGTGCCCTCCCAATTATCGCACCAATCTTCATGGATGATTTCGATCTTCCCAGCCTCGACTAAAGGCATCAACACCTGGTCCTGTCCTTCCTTGAAAAGGAACGCATTGTTATCGGTCTTCGATCCGAACAAACGCACGATCTTCGGATTCTTCACATCCTTCAATGCATCCGCGAGATAGGTAGCTTGCAAGACGCCGACCTTCACGTTATCAAATGTTACATACAGATCGATTTTGTCGGTTCCGGTGATCAAACGATCATAGCTAATGGTCGGGATTCCAGCTTCGTGCGCAATTTCAACTCCCTTCGCCATGGCGGCTCCATCATGCGGAACGATCACCATAACATCCACCTCTTGCGTCACCAGACCTTGAATATCCTGGATCTGCTTAGCATCGTCGCTATTGGCGACTTGTATCACCACCTCCGCTCCGAGCTCGGCCGCTCGTTTCTTGAGACTATCGCGATCTTTATGCCAGCGAGCTCCGCGAACTTCATCCATTGAGAAACCAATCCGGATTTTCCCCTCGCCAGCCGCAGACTCGTTTCCAGTGGAACCGCTCTTCGATAAGAGCAATCCGAGCGATACGCTCATAATTAAACACACTATCAATAAACCAATTCGCAGTTTCATAAGGACTAGAAATCAAACGGGATACACTCAGCGACCAATAATGCTCACAATCGGTAAAAACGGCACATTGTCGAGTTCCAACCGAAGATCAAGCGTGTTCCCCATAGGTCCTAAAACGCTAACCGCGGCGTCTCGGGCCACCATAATAAAATTCAGCAAAGTCAATCCTACCCCGCGGACTCGATATTTGCGCCAAACCGTCCCCTCAGTGACAGTTCTAACAAATGAACCAAGCCACAAAAAAGCCGGGCGCCGCGCTACCCAGCTGAAAATATTACTTTTGCCTCAATCAACTACCCTGAAAGAAACTCTTCCTTATAATCGTAATCACTTTCCAAATACTTATTAGCATCCCGGTCATTCGTCGCGCGCATTTTCTTGGCATTGTGCTTGATATTCTTGCCTGCGTTGATCGCAACCAGGCTCTAAGAGAGCAGTTTCAATGAAATCCGTTCCGTAGCTGAGATCTGACCCCGATTTCTCACCAGCATTGATCGCATCGGTGAAATCCTTGAACGGTCCACCTTTTACGCGACTAAGCGTTTTAGGGGCAGAGCCTTGCTCGACTTCAATTCTTGGAAGAAATTGTCAGGACAAACGCGGATCGACGAACTGTAGGTATCCGTCCAAATCGTTACCTTGCTGCCGATGATAAAGTTCCGCTATAATATTTCTTTTTCCGATCTTTTCGTCCAATCTCTCGACGCTATTTGGATAATCCAACTACAGGGAATGAATAATTGGCAAACCATACCCTTTTTTCCCATTCTAACCTAGATCCCATTCTTTAAGTCTATGAAACACGGAATCACTCTCGGAATCCTTATCTGCGCCCACAATTGCTCAGCTATAGCTGCAAACTGGACTTCATGGCGCGGCGAAACCCAAAACGGCACATCCGATTCAGCCGTACCCGCCTCCTTCTCGGAAGACAAGAACCTCGCCTGGAAAGCTGAACTACCCGGTCGCGGTTGTTCGACGCCGATCGTTTGGGGAAACAGAATCTTCGTCACAACTGAGATCGATCAACTCGATGGCATTATTGCATTCGACTGGTCCGGGAAAGAACTATGGCGAGAAACTCTCGGCCAAATCCGACCCGGGCGCGGTAAACGCGTTGGCAGTGGAGCAAACTCTTCCCCTATCACTGACGGCAAACGTCTCTTCGTTTATTTTAAATCCGGCAACTTCGCAGCCTTCTCTCTCAAAGGAATGCTCTTATGGAAAACCAATCTCAATGAACGCTACGGCGAAGACAAATTGTGGTGGGACCAGGGAACCTCGCCCGTCTTCGCCGGCGGCAACATCGTAATCCCCGTCATGCAAACCGAAGGCGATTCGTATTTGGTTTCCTTCGACAAAGATAGCGGAAAAGAAATCTGGAAAACACCTCGCAATTACGAAACCGCTCCTGAATCGGGCGATGCCTACACGAGCCCTCATGTTCTAAAGATTGATGGCGTCGAAACGATCATCTGCTGGGGCTCCAACTATTTAACCGGCCACGATGCCAAAACCGGCACGCTTCTCTGGGAGGTCGATGGGTTCAATCCGGAAGAGAAAAAAAACTGGCGCGTCATCGCATCAGCCACCATCACCGATAACGTCGCAGTCGTTCCCTACGCACGAGGCCATACTCTGGCTGGAATCGATCTAGAATCGAGAGGGAAAGCTAAACGATGGCTTTGGAAACACGACAACATCGGCACGGACGCCGCTACGCCAATTACAAAAGACGGCAAGGTCTACGTATTGAAAGATGCTGGAATCGGGCGCGGTAAAGTGACCTGTATAGAGGCCCGCTCTGGCAACACGCTTTGGGAATCAATGCTACCGAGATCCGCCAAGATTTTCTACGCTTCTCCAATCCTAGCGGGAGACTCGCTCGTCATTCCACGAGAAGATGGCGTTGTTTTCACCGCAAAAGTCACTCCGAACGGACTGACCGATATCGTAGAAAGTTTCCTATTTGAAACGATTATCGCTTCTCCAGTTGCCGTAAACGACAAGCTTCTCCTCCGAAGCGATCAGCACCTTTTCTGCTTCGAGAATTAAACCCGTCGGACGGCGCTTGCGCATACGTTTCAGTTTAACTGAGAATTACCTAAAACCACGCCGCTCCGCCACGTAGCTACGCGAGGGACTCGCGTGTATCCTCCAATTGGCCTTACAAAAGAAATCCCTCATTCAGCCCCCCAGCTAATTACTCGCCCCAGAAGATATCTTCATTCACGACATCGCCGTGCACATCGTGATGCCTGAGAGCAATGCGCGGTTTACCGTTTTGACGATCGACCGATACGCTAAGAAAACCGCCTTTAATTCGAAGAAACTGATGCTCATCCGTGCGTAGTGACATTTTGAATCCACTCGCGTGCATATCGGATCCGGCGCCGCAAGAATACTCTCGAGCCCCCGTTTTATCATCAACGGTAACATACTGCCAATGGCGATCTCCGTTGATCATATAGGCGTTCTTCTGCTTGCCCATGTAATCGCGAATTTCCTGGCCTTCATCGGCGAAGATCGTATTCGAGTGGTTATCCTTCTTGTTTACGCGATCCGGACCTACAACGGGGTCCGGATTGATCAGTATACGAAAGGCCGCATCCGATTCGGAAAACGTTTTAAAGAACCACGCTTTCTGAGTTTTTCCCCAAATGGTTTTATCCGGACCATTGGGAGCATCGTTTCGGCTTCGGTAGTCCCGCCCCTCCATCATCCAAACCTGCAAATCCTTACCCCAGCGAATCGTCCGAAACGGTAAATCGCCCATTGGAAAATTGTCATTGAAAATCTCAATTCCTCGGTCCCAGGTTATTTCGCCGTATGTATCGCCTGGAGAACAATCATTTCTCAACAAGTCATGATCGTCCTTCATGAAATACGTTGGTACCTGCCGATAAAAATCGCGAAAATTCGGCAGACCGAAAATTCGATTCCATTTGTAGTGGGCCAGCGCTTCCGTCTTCGCATAAGGGCCAGGCTTATCGTAGTATTCTATATCGCCCGCATGAACCATAAAGTCTGGGTCTACCGAGTGTAAAATCGATGGATACACGCGATGGCCATTCACCAAATCGTCTCGACGCGGAAAATCCTGACAAGTCACAACGGCGAAACTAACCGCCTCAGCCTTCTTCGCTAAAGGAGCCGTCTTAAGCTTACCGCGAATTTCGTTTGCAGGTTTCGAAGTTCCCGGAGCTCTCGTTTCCACTTTCAAATCGTACTCGGTCCACGGCGACAAACCTTCTAGCTGAACCGCTGTCGTAAAATTACGCCTAGGGTCCACAGCAACCCAATCCAAGACTACCTTGTCGCTCGCTTTCGCTTTTGGCCAATAACTGACTCTAGCCTCCCCCGCCGCTCCCACAGCGCTATATTCCATATCGGAAAGCGATTTTCCTTCCGGAACGGACTCCGCTTTCAGACTCCACGCTTCGCCTTTTAAATTGTAGGTCGCGTCGCGAGTTAAGCGAATCCATACGATTGCCGAATGCTGATCGACTTCGCCGATCTTAATTCCATTTGCCAAAAAAGGACCTTTAGCCGCTTGAAGGCATGCGGCACTTGCCACGACAATTAGGGATATAAAAAAAAGAAGGGGTGTTTTCATAATTGTTTTTCGAACTGAATAGAAAGTTAGGACATTCAAAGGTTATTATTTTGAAAACGTCATTCCTCATTCCGTGAGACCATTCCAGAGTAAAGGCAGTATTCAATCCGTGAACAACCGATTCAAAAGCGAACTCAATCGATTGCTAGGAGTTCCCCCAGACCTGGATTGCATCATCGAAATACAAGCATCGGATTTCGCGAGACGTTCATCGACGATCTCCACAGAGACGCGCTTGGAACCCGAACGCTCCGAAGCCGAGATCGCCTCGAAACGAAGCGGCAATCCGCTGGCCGAAAATGCAATACGCCAACCCGCATGATCCGCAGGCAAAATATCGTTGACCATCAATTCAGAATTCACTCGAAGAAGGTCCGGGATGCCATTATCCCAAATCGTCACCAAAACAGCCGTTCGCTCCATCGCGAAGTATTCCACCACACTGCGCGTTTCTCCACTTCGTAGCGATTGCAGGAGGGCCCACACATTAGTCCCCACAATGTTCATACCATTGTAGGCCTGGTGATCATTAGGCGTATCGAATCGCTGGCTATCGTACCAGTTTTGAAACTGCGGCCCGAGCCACATTCCTATCTCGAAATGCAAGTGGGCCCGTTCACGAGGAATCGTGTAACTCGCCGACCTCCCCATCGTCGCAATCGTTTCGCCACCCCGAACCGAAACTCCTGCCGAAATCCTATCTGGCATAGCGCTCAAATGCGCGTAAAGCGTCACCATGCCAGGCATCCATTGTGGATGCTCCACCACGATGTACCGACCATAGCTGCTCTCGCCAGGACTGCGATTAACGTAACGAACTACCCCGTCATCAAACGCGTAGATACTATCCGTCGCTTCGCCGCGGCGATCCTTATTGAGAGCCTTCAAGTCAATGCCTTCGTGAAACCGGCTTCCGCCATTGCGGACGCATCCCCAAAGAGCAGATTCCAATCGGCCCGACACGGTCGGTTGCGCAAAATGCGAGAGTCCTCGCTCCTTCACGAACGCATCATTCGGGGTCGGCCAGAAATGTTCGCCAATTCTACTCGCCCCATTCGCTCCCCCAAGAATCACCCCAATGGCAATCCCGCTAACCGCTAATTTTTTTCTGAACCTCAATGCTCGTATCTTTCAAATTCTTCGCCAGTTCAGGCAACTCGCCATCCGGCACTTCAACGAAAACGTAAATCACTCCATTCGAAACTGGACGGTCGATCCTTCTCAAACCGAGCGCCTTGCCATTCACTAATAAGACAAGTCGCTTGCCCTGGTTATTCGCACTAGTCTGGTAAAAGGCTCTCGATGCCTGATGGCTCAAGGTAAACTGAAGACAAAGCCCCAGATCGAGCTCCACAACACCAACATCTAAAAAATCATACTCCGTCAGCATCGCTTGAGGATTCACCTGAATTCGTGCCCCGCTAATCGGCATCGAAACCACCGTGCCATCATGCTCGACCTCCACTACAAAACGACCCAACATCATCTCATCGGCACTAAATCCGCTGGTCGTATTGCAACCTGACAAGAAAAATCCCGCGCTTGCCATTATGATGGCAAGAAAAGCCTGCAACCCACCGAGCCTTTTACCTCGCGCATTGCTTACAACGTCTGGATCCCTCGGCATCATTTCATTCTTAAGCCAAGCCACCCGTTGCGGCGCAAGCGCTAAAGATTTTCATCCAGCAGTTTATTACTACATCAATTCCACTCCAATCGCATCCGCGACCATGCGCCCTTCATCCGTTAGCCGGATTCTATTTCCCTCGCGAATCAGTTTTCCGTCCGCATTCAGTTGGCTTAAAATAGGCCCCTGTTTTTCAGTCACTCCCCTACCGAAACGCGACTCCAAGGCTTCCAGGTCTACGCCATCATTCATACGTAAACCAAAAATCAAGCAGTCCTCCAACAATAACTCCGGCGTCAATTCCGACTCGTCTACCCGACCTGAATCCGGCCCGCCGCGAGCTTCAAGCCATCTTTCTAGATCCGGGACATTCGAATAGCGACGACCCCGAAACTGGCTCGCTCCCGAGGGTCCGAGTCCAATCCATTGATCCATCCGCCACGTATTGACATTGTGCACGCACCGCTTGCCTTGACGGGCGTAATTCGAAACTTCGTACTGCTCGTAGCCCAATTGCTCCATCACCTCCCAACTCGTCCGATACAGACGCGATTCCATATCCTGGTCGATACTCAGCTTACCCTCCGATAGCTGAACAAACATAGCCGTATCCTCCTCGAACGTCAGACAATAGGTCGATAAATGATCCGGTTCCAGTGCTGCCGCCGCACGAATATCCGTCTTCAAACGCTTCTCGTCCTGACCAGGAATCGCGAAAATCAAATCCAAGTTCACCGAATCAAAATCAAAACCGCGAATCAAATCATAGGCTTTGAGGACCTGCTTGCGGCTGTGCTGCCGACCCAGTTTGTCGAGCAAACCATCGTCAAAGCTTTGGACCCCCATCGAAATGCGCGTAACACCCCGCTCTTTCAACACCTTCAATTTGTCCGCCTTAACTGTTGATGGCGCCATCTCCACCGACCATTCCGATTTCGGCTGACCGAAGCGATCCACCACAACATCGCACAGTCGATTCAAATCTTCCGCTTTCAGAAGTCCCGGCGTTCCGCCGCCCCAAAAGCACGTATCGATGCCCTGATCCACGGAAATCGCTTCCGCTTCGCTCCGCATCCCATCAATGTAACGACGGATCCCATCCCGATCGCTTTGAACCTGATAAAAGGCACAAAAGTCGCACGCAGTCGCGCAAAACGGCACATGAACATACAATCCTAAGCTCTCACCCCACCATTTAGGCTGGAATTCCTTCCCCAAATCGTTTTTTTTCCCCTCAACGGTTGCCTTTAAATTACCTTGCATGAACTATTTCCTTCACTGACAGCCTTTTATTTGATTGTAATTCAAGACCTAATTTAGTCTACGATTCTATATCATGGATACTTCCGCGTCCAAGTCCACCCAGAGAAACTGGTTACTTTGCCTACTAGCGCCACTCGCGTTACTTCTTTCAGGCTGCAATATTAACGTCACCGATTTGACGCCTTCAGTTATGAGGGCTAATCCGTCGAACGTTTACACGATCACCGCCCAAATCGCAGTAAAGAACTCGGCGATAATCAAGGAGACCCTCCGACCCGAGGTTATCATCGACGGCAAAGCTCACCCGATGAGCCAAGCCCCCGGCTCTGGCAAGCTCTACGAATACGATTTCCCTATGCCAGTCGGTCGCTCCGATGCGACCTACTACATTATCGTTCAATACGAAAAGAAGACCGAAAATGGTAGAGCTCTCAAGGAGGTCGTCACCGAACTTAATAACTTTTCGATCGAGAACCGCTACTCGGTCGAGCTCGAAGTAGACCGAGCTCCTGTTGGGACACGCGTCGCCGTCCTTGGCCGCGGCTTCACAAGAGAAGATAAGATCATGATCGGCGACAGGCCTGCTGCGACTCGCTTCGACAGCTCCACTTCACTTTCCTTCTACGTCCCTTCGCTTCCGGAAGGTCGTGGCTACCCCGTTAAAGTTCTGGGCATCGCCGGCGAGATTTACGCCGGATCGCTCCGAGTCGACACCTCTACGGTTCGTGCCAGCCTTCGTCCGTCATCTATTGCCCAAGGACAAAGCACCACTCTAACCTTAACGATTCCTGAACCAGCGCCTCCAGGCGGTTTGCAAGTCCAAGTGACCACCGATATCCCACAAAGCATCATCATGGATCGTATTTCAATTCAAGCCGGCCAACGCTCAGCAAGCACACCCGTCCGAGGCGGATCGCCCGGTCAAGGTAGTTTGTTTGTCGAAATCACAGGATACTCCGAGGTTGTCATACCGATCACCGTCAACTAATCCAGTAACCCTCTCAACATCGCGAAGAAACTCAGTTCTCCAACCAACGAAAAAGCCCAGATTTCTTCAGCACTTCTTTTTTACAATTTTCGGTTTCAAAATACCGAATAAGGGTTAAGTGTCCCGCTAAGCCGACACAAGTCAACTTGAAGGAACTAAGAAGAGATTTAGCCACAAAGAGGGACAAGGACTTATTTCGAGTTTACACTTTTCAAATAACGGTAATCCAAAGTGGACCATTCTGGAATTAAACGAATTTCCTTTGGCCCTTTTTCTTAGTATCTTCGTGCCTCTTTATTCTAGAATCATCCGAAGGCAGTCAAGCAGACTATCCTGACGCGTCAGACGAGGACGGAATAGCCCGTTCCTAAACCTCCAAAACCAAATTGTCGTAAGCGAGGTTCACGCCTACCGGCAACTGTGCATCTACAACCGAATGCTGGATCTCATGCGTCATATGAATCAAATACGTTTGCTTAGCTCCGATTCGTTTCGTCGCTGCAACCGCTTCATCGATACTCATATGCGAGCGATGCGGTTTTTTTCGCAGAGCATCCAAAACCACAATATCCGATCCTTTAGCCAATACAACGGCTTCATCGCTTACCGAATCGCAATCGGTAAAATAAGCCAGTTTTTTACCGGAACTCGCTTCTTCGAGAACCACGCCCAGCGTATCAAAGCTTCCATGACTTTGCCTCGCCGAACGGATAACCCCACTTGAAACGTCCAAACTCGCCGGCATCCGCTGCGGCAAAAAAGCGGGATACCCAGGCACCTTAGGACGTTTGCCAATAGCATAGCCGAAAATGCTTCGCATTCGTGACTCTCCTTCTTCGTTTGTATAAACCGGCAAAGCTTCGCCCTTTCTCAAATCGCAATAGCGGCGCATATCATCCATTCCCAATATATGGTCCGAGTGCCCATGGGTCAGGACGACCAAATCAACCTTCGGAATCGAATGTCGCAGCGCTTGTATCCGAAACTCTGGGGCTGCATCGATTTGAATATTCAAGTCACCCATCTCGACATGAACATGCGTCCGAAAGCGCGTATCCCGCGGATCCCCGGAAACACACGTTTCGCAAGAGCAGCCAATCACAGGTACTCCCTGCGAAGTCCCAGTCCCTAAAAAGTAAAGCTTCACTGCCTCAGCACCCTATCCAACTTGAAACCAGAAGGAATCCCAAAAAACAGAAATAATTCGAGATTAAACGAACGGGGAACGCGTCCCAGCCAGACTCCCACTGCTAGCCCCCAAGGCCGCTCGAAACACCCACTATTCCGCACAACCGATTCACCAAAAAGTGTAAGATTTTCACGAAAAACGTCAGTTTCACTTACCTTTTAGGAGTGCTGGCTTCCTAGGGTTGGTAGCGATCCGCCGTCGATTCGCTAAGTAGTCCACCACGTATAGTATTACACTTTTGGAGTCACGCTTACCAGCTTGGCTCCTTTTTTTGTGGAGCGCACTACCGCTTCAAGCGTCAACCTGAACGGCAGGCGATCACGACGCAGGGCCAAGTATAGGGTCGATGCCCGTTAATTGCGGAACGGGGCTTTGAAGGCACGTTTTCGGCCTTCAAATCGCCTCGGCTGTAATCGCTAACTGTGTTTCGGGAAGGGGTCTATCAGCTGCTGATAGGAAATTCAATTGTTCCGGTTTGATTCGGAGGGGTAGGGTCGGGATTACAAAGCGATCTGGGGGAAAATCTAGAGTACGGGATCAATCTTCCGCCTTCAACGCTGGGAATCAACTCAAGAACCACAGATGACGTCTAAGGGGAATCAATGCGGTGAGGTCCTGTGCACGTATTGGTTAGATATGAATACTAGAACCATCCACCTTGATTCAGAAACAAGAGAAGCAAGTCCGGGAATGCGGCAGGACAAAATGATGGCCCGAGTTTGGGCTATTCTGGCCTTTGCTAAACGGATCGACGGATCCCCGCAACAGATACTGACTACGCTTACCGAGGAATTGACCGAGGAGCAAATGAGACAGTCCGTTCACACATTGGGTGAATCTATCTAAAGCATCCAGAAATGCTTAATGGAAGTAAATAACGTAATGACCAATGGCATACGCTCAGGGAACCTGGTCGAACTTGCCGCCCTTCCCTCGATTACATTCTTTGCAGGAAAAAACTAGGACTATTTGAGTGCTTTGCGTTTAATGATCGAGTAATTCGACACCCATTGAGTCACCTGATTTTTTAGGAGGAAAAAATGGATACAATTGCAGTTCCTGGTTTACATCACTGCCCCCGCATGCTTGTTGTGACGGTTATCGCTTAATCGGCTTATTGAATGCGGTAACTAGTAATGAGATATATTTCACCATCCAATCAATCATCTCAGGGCAGGTTTCTTTATTATAGTTTTCAAAACTATCGTATTAACAACGAGCTTGATTGAACAATGTCCAACGGGCTTTGTCAGATTCCCAAACCCGTTACGAACCATGCCAATCAATTGCGAACTTCACACTGTCTTTCCTCAATCCTCTTTCGCCAGCCTGAAATTGAAAAGTGGAACATTGTTTTTTGCCACCCTACTGGCTGCCGCAGTTTCCTTGTCTC
>JABITN010000123.1 GCA_018700525.1 Opitutales bacterium | reverse complement strand
GATTACCTATGACGAGGACCTAGGGACCGTAGCGAACGATGTAAAAACTCTTTGCAGAGGTAGATTGACATCGTTCCTTCCGCCTTCGCGACGCTACGCCGAGACACGTTGCTCTCTGCGTCCCTCGCTAAATCATTCCACTTTTGAGTTGAGCTCATTCTGCTTAACAACCGATGGACACAGACAAAGATATACCAGAGGCCGAAGAAGATGTGAGGCGATATCAGGAGAACGAAGACTACTGGGAAGGCTCTTTATTCTTCTGGTTGATCGTTGGTGGGGCCGACCATTTCATGGACCGCTTGCAGGAGTGGATGAAATTGAACGGATGGCTGAACAAGGGAAGCGGCGAGTGAACGCGTTTCATTTACGAGAAAAGTCAATTGTTGACCTATGTATGCCTTGAAACGATCCTTGTTCTGATTGATAACACCTTTGAAGTTCTTGAAGCCGAAAAGCAGATTATCTCGATTTCCGTTTCTGAAATAAGCAGTTTCCGTTTTTAAGATGAAGCCCCTGTTTCCACCAGCCCTAGGGATCTCGCTCTTTGGAGCGAGGCGGCTATACAGTTCGTTCTCTGTTTTTATTGCCCTAGCAGGGGTGGCTGCTGCGGCCAAGACGCCAAAACCCGATTTCGCCCGGGAAGTGCTGCCTATCCTTTCGGATAAGTGCTTCGTCTGCCATGGTCCGGATGCCGAAGCGGATGAGCTGAAGCTTACCCATTACGAGGAAGCGGTTCGACTTCGAGATGGAACGCAGGCGATCAATCCAGAAGAGTTTAAGGACAGTCTCCTGCTCGAACGTATCGCCGACCTGGAAGACCCAATGCCTCCGGTTGATGAAAAACCATTGATCGAATCGGAGCGCGAAATTCTTGAGAATTGGGTCCTTTCCGGCGCGGAATACGCCAAGCACTGGTCGTTCGAGGAACCCCAAAGAGATGCTCGATTCAATTCGGTCGATGCGTTTGTCAAGGCCGACCTGCGGGCGAATGGTCTCGATTTTTCGCCGGAGGCAGATCTTAGAACTTTGGTTCGTCGGGCTTCTCTCGTTCTCACTGGCTTGCCTCCGGACGCCGAATCGATGGAGGTTATCGCGTCGTCACAAGATCCTTACGCCTTTGATACTTTCGTAGATCAATTACTGCAAAGCGAAGGTTATGGGGAGCATCGAGCCCGGTATTGGCTAGACGCAGTTCGATACGGCGATACCGCAGGCCTGGCCCGCGATACTCGCAGAGGACTGTATCCTTACCGTGACTGGGTCATACAGGCGTTCAACGACAATCTGCCGATAGACCAATTTATCACTTGGCAACTGGCGGGAGATCTGTTGCCGGATCCTTCGCTCGAGCAGCAGGTAGCCACTGGTTATGTGCGAATGAACCCTACGACGAATGAAGGCGGGTCGATACCGGAAGAGTTTCAAGCGAAAAACAACTTCGATCGTGTCGAGAATTTGGGTACAGTTTTCCTTGGCCTGAGCATGCAGTGCGCCCGCTGTCATACCCACAAGTACGATCCCATCAGCCAAACGGAGTATTTTCAGCTCTTAGCTTTTTTCAACAATACCGCCGAGAAGCCGCTCGATGGTTATAAATACGACCTTCCACCCGTTGAGAAGGCACCGCGAGATATCGCGGACTGGAAGCGGTTCAAGCAGTTGAAGTCGCTGGGTTCCACGCTGTCTGGTGACCAGGTCCTTGAGCTTGCAGAGATCGAATGTCGCATGTCCACGACACTGGTAGCGGAGGAGGGTGACCCTAGAGAGACCTTTCTTCTTGAGCGTGGCGATTACCTTTCGCCATCGGGTTCGCCGCTCCAACCCGGCGTAATCGATGCGATTGGAAGAATGCCCAATGACGCTCCTCGAAATCGGCTGGGCCTAGCACAATGGTTAACCGCTCCGGACAATCCTCTCGTGGCTCGTGTATTGGTGAATCGACTTTGGCAACAGGTTTTTGGAGTAGGGCTGGTGAGAACGCCTGAGGAGTTTGGGCTTCAGGGCGAGCATCCAACCCATCCTGAACTGCTGGATTTTTTGGCTCTGGAGTTCCAATCAAGCGGTTGGGATCAAAAAGCCATTCTGCGGCGGTTGGTGCTCAGTAAGGCGTTTCGACAGTCATCTGCTAGGCGGCTCGACATCGATGATCCAGAAAATCGGCTTTACGCTCGCGGCCCGAGCTTCAGGCTCGATGCGGAGGTCATCCGAGACTCGACGCTCTTCGCTGCAGGTGTGCTCGATCCGTTCATGGGCGGCGAAGGAGTCAAGCCTTACCAGCCGCCCGGAATGTGGGAGTCGATCGGTCACCGGAAAAGTAATACGCGCGTATATGTTCCGGATACGGGTCCCAAGGTCTATCGCCGTAGTATTTACGTCTACTGGAAACGGGCCAGTCCTCATCCTATGATGACTATTTTCGACGCGCCGAATCGCGAATCCGCTTGCGCTGGTAGGTCGCGAACGGATACGCCTCTTCAATCGCTGGCGCTTCTTAATGAACCCCAGCGAATTTACTCTGCGAGAACCTTGGCCGAGTCGATGGTCGATTCTCAGGAAACCGACGAAGCGCTTGTCAATGTCCTCTTCGAGACGCTAGCAGGTCGGGAAGCGAATCAAACAGAGCAAATCGCGTGCGTATCGCTGCTCGAGAAGACCAAAAGCGCCTATTTAGCGGACCCTTCTCTTGCCGAATCTTTGCTCGAAATCGGTGAAGGGCAGCGAAATGAAACGCTCGATCCGGTAGAAGTCGCCGCTTGGACCCAGGTCATCGTCGCTGTTATGGCAAGCGATCCGTTTATTCTCCTTTATTGAAAGACCACTATGGAAGCCGATCCGATCCGCGAACATGAACTCATGATGACCCGTCGCCAGTTTTTCGGGCGAGCGCGACTGGGCGTTGGAACGGCGGCATTGGCGGGTTTGTTAGGGCCGGCCTTCTCGGCAGGTCCGAATCAAGGGACGACTCACCATAGGTCTCGAGCAAAGCGGGTAATCTACCTGTTCATGGAGGGAGGTCCTAGCCAACACGACCTTTGGGACTATAAACCAAAGATGCGGGAGTTTGCGGGTGCGGAGCTGCCGCCTCACATTCGCGATGGCCAGCGCGTTACGGGAATGTCGAAAGGCACGCTGAAAGTGATGCCAAGCGAGTACTCGTTTTCTCAATACGAAAATCATGATCGTGGCATTTGGGTGAGCGAGCTTTTGCCTCATACCGCCAAGGTGGTGAAGGACCTCTGCGTTATTCACAGCGTTCACACTGAGGCGATCAATCACGATCCGGCAATCACCTATATCCAGACGGGCAGCCAGATCCCAGGGCGGCCGAGTTTGGGCGCCTGGTTGAGCTATGGGCTGGGCAGTGAGAATTCGGATTTGCCCAGTTACATCGTGATGCATTCGCAGGGTACGCAGCAGGGAACGAGCTTGTTTGGGAGGCTTTGGGGAAGCGGTTTCATACCCTCCAATCATCAAGGCGTCATTTTTCGAGGAGGCGAAGAACCCGTGCTCTATTTGAATAATCCGAAAGGCGTATTGCGATCCCAACGCCGCCATCAGTTGGATGCCCTTGCGGCGATCAACCAGGAACATTATCGGGACTTTGGCGATCCCGGAATTCTGGCTCGTCTCGAGCAACATGAAATGGCCTACCGTATGCAGGCGGCGGTTCCGGAACTAATGGACCTCAGCGAGGAATCAGGTTCGACATGGAAGCTATACGGCGAGAAGGCGAGGACTCCGGGGACGTTTGAAGCGTGTTGCCTCAATGCGCGTCGGTTGGCTGAGCGTGGCGTCAGGAACATTCAGATATTCCATCGCGGTTGGGACCAGCACGATAACCTTCGCACAGAGTTGCCCGCTCAGTGCAAAGACGTCGACCGTGGTTGCATGGCTCTTATAACCGACTTGAAGCGTCGCGGTATGCTTGAAGATACGCTGGTAGTATGGGGCGGGGAGTTTGGACGTACCGCGTATTCGCAGGGAGAATACGGTTCAGATTCGTACGGTCGTGACCATCATCCCCGTTGCTTCACGATGTGGATGGCTGGCGGTGGGATCAAGGGGGGTATTACGTACGGGCAGACTGATGAGCTTGGGTACAATATATTGGATGGTGATAGAAATCCATTGGTAGGGGAACACCAGCCTACAAAGCATCACTTTACGCCCGGAGCAGTGCACGTTCACGATTTAAACGCCACCATCTTGCACTTGCTAGGGATTGACCATACCAAACTAACTTACCGGTATCAAGGACGCGATTTTCGCCTCACCGATGTGCATGGACATGTCGTGCGGGACTTGCTGGCCTAGGTTACTCCGATATCCGGAATCTCTCTCGATTTTTCTATAAGGAACTGCCTTTTCTGTTTACTACGAGTCACCTCAGTAATACCAACAAGACGATGTCATTGGCTATCATCACAGGAGGCGCTACAGGAATCGGATCGGCTACGGTAAGAAAATATGCAAGTGAAGGATTCGATGTGGCGCTAATTGATATTGATAGAGAAGCGAGCCTGAAGCATTGCGAAGAAGACCATCTAGGATCGGTCACTTTCTTCGAGACGGATGTTCGAAATCGAAAGACCGTCGAAGCCTCAGTAGCAAGCGCAGTTAAAAAATTCGGTCCGCCGTCCGTGTTGTTTGCGAATGCGGGCATTCAACGTTTATCGAGCCTGTTTGAACTGAAGACTGAGGACATCGATGCGGTGATTGATATTAACCTGAAGGGAACCCTTTACGCAGTAGCAGCAGCAGCGCCCTATATGCGTGACGCGGGCGAAGGCAGCATCGTTCTAATGGCATCCGATCAAGTGTTCGCGGGAAAACCGGGATCCCTTTCTTACGGAGCTTCTAAGGGGGGTGTCGCCCAGCTGGCAAAGTCGCTTTCAGTAGAGCTTAGTCCATTGAACATTCGCGTAAACGCGATCTGTCCGGCTACGGTAAAAACGCCGCTGACGGATAAGATATTCGAAGACCTTGGAATTGAGAAATACAGTGGAGATACCGAGGCCGCGTGGAAGGCCGAGACCGAATCAATTCCTTTAGGGCGCATTGCGACTGCTGAAGAAATTTCCAATGTAGTCTACTTTCTCACCTCGCCGGAAGCGTCCTTTATGACCGGCGCCCTTATTCCGGTGGATGGTGGATTTTCAGCGCAATGAGAATCATCGATGCCCACCATCACTTTTGGAAGGCAACGGTTTGCCAGTATACCTGGCTTGGAGACGAGAGCTTGAATTTGTTGTGGGGGAAACCGACTAATCTTCCGCGGGATTATTTTGCGAAAGACCTAGTCGCAGACGCGGGCGCCTGGGAACTTGAAAAGTCAGTGCACGTCCAGTGCTATCGCGACCTCGCCGATCCGGTGGAAGAATCCAAATGGCTGCAAAGCCTGGCGGATGACCCTAGTTCAAAAGGGTACCCGCATGCGATCGTTGCGTTTGCCGACTTTTCTTCGCCCGACGTAGAAGAAACGCTGTCTCAGCACTGTGAATACAAAAATGTCCGTGGCATGCGTCAGAATCTCAACCGGCATCCCAATGAGCAGTGGCACATGTCCGACAGAGACTATATGCTGGACGAGTCCTGGTGCAAGCGATTCGGCCTGCTGGAAAAGTATCAGCTCAGTTTTGACCTGCAACTGTACTATCATCAGGTGCCCGAAGCCATTCAGTTGATTCAGCGATACCCCAACATCTTGTTCATATTAAATCATGCGGGCATGCCTGCGGATCGTGATTCGGAGAGCATCAATGCCTGGCGATCTGCCATGCAGCGCCTCGCTTTATGCGAAAATGTGGTCGCCAAAATTTCCGGACTGGGCATGTGTGACAGGCAATGGACCGTCGATAGTATCCGCCCGTTCGTAACGGATATAATTGAAGCATTTGGAGTCGATCGCTGTATGTTCGGCAGCAACTTCCCGGTAGATGTTCTCTTTAGTGATTACCAAACGGTTTGGAACGCCTACGACACGATTACCTCAGATTTATCAGCGGAGGAAAGAGCCATGCTGTTTCACGAAAATGCGGAGAGATATTACCAGATTTAATTTCAGAGGGTCCTCAAAGGATCAGATAAGTCTCGAGGGTCGCAGAGGTCATGTATTATGGAATGTGATCAACCTGGGACACGAATTAGTATCCAGAAACCTTTTACAATAACTAAGAATCTAGCGATAAAGCCGGAATGCCAAGAGGGGATTGCTGCACCCGAATAAGAATTCGTTCATTCCACGGGGAATGATAACAGGACATTCCGCTGACAGAGTCTTTCTCCTCTTCTTCTGTTGGTTCGATGCAATGGTTCCCATTGGGGCTCATGGGGCTATTCGGCATTGGGAGAGTTGGTAACTGCAATTCGCGTGTAGGGATTCAAGTCCTGGTTAGGATCGACTAAATGACCGGCGGGGAAAGAAACCGAGACAATGGGATCGGTTGTGTCGAGGCACAGAAAATGGTTATTGTCACGGTCGCCGAGCTCAGCGAGTGCAGCTGGCGCGATCTCTTCATGCGAGCCATTCGGACGTTCCACAGTTACACGATAAAGCGGGCGTTCGTCATCGCCTAGTTCGCCACCGCCTGGCAACCGCACGCCGCCGGCCCAGGTTACCCGAATCACTTGTAGCGAGTCTTTAGGGCAAGGGGAGCCCCGACCGGGAATGGACCATTCGTCTATGGAGACGACCTCTGCCAGAACCAGAGTTGGTCCAGATTCGAGTGGAATGACATGTGTTTCCACTCCGCTAAAATTCAGCGTAGTGCCCGTCTTTGCGTCCGAAAGTATATCACCGACGACGCGCACAATCATCGGCGGATCTTTGTCGGCATCACCAAATTCACCGATAAGGAGGACTGTTCTGTGTTCGCCCGGATCATTGGCTGGCAAGAGCGATACGCAGAGGGGTGTGCTCTCAGCCCCTGAGCGTGCGAAAACACGAAAGTCCTCCGGTTGTAACGTTCTCGGGTCAATTATGTGAGACAATACGACTGGCATGCCGTCCTGACCGGCTCCATCAGGGCAGATGCGATTACCCCGTATGCCGTTATCCAATCCGAAGAAGGCTGACAGCAAACGTGGCGTTTGATCTGTTTTCGCCTTCACTCGGTCCGGATTTGCAACGGGAATACCTGTTCCCAGCAGCTGAGCGTTAGCCAATGCTGAGGCGAGAACTGCAAGGGCCAGAGCGAGATTAAAATGGACTGATGTCGAGTTTGTCATATTTTCTTCTTTGTACAATTCGTTTCGGGGCAGATGCCCAAGCTACAGGAGCGATTCTAATTGGTGAGCGTGGCTTATATACGAGGGTTAATCCAGATTCAAACGCTTTTCTATAAAGCTATTTTGATTCTAGAGGTAAAGCGTATTGTGTGATTATCTATTGTGTATCCAAAAATTATTAACAATAATTCAGAAGCTGAAAAAGGGGTTGTGCGGAAACTTTCAGGACGGGAGTGAGCTTACTGGGATCCTTTTCCGAATTTGACCGTCACGGAGTCAATGTCGCCATCGAAGGGGAATGGCGGTTCGTAGTTGCCTACAGGGATGTGTTTGTCGGGAATGGCACCGAGTTGCATAACGCCGGCCGGGTGGATGGAGAGCGTTTGGGCCTGGCCACGGGCGACTTCGGAGCCATCGACGGTGAGGGTAGTTGTACCGTTTTTCTGGATACGAGCTTCGAGACGGTATTTCTTGCCGGGCGTGAGCGTGTGCTCGCTGGTGAGAATCGCACGTTTTGGAACGAGCGTGTTCCAGTTGAGGGGGCGGGGGACGTCCATGATGGCGAAGGTGGGTTTGCCGTTCTGGACGTAGAGGGCGTAGCCGCAGTACTGGCCGCCGTGTTGGAGTAGGACACCGTCTGAAAGGTTCGGGCCGATGGTGGCTCGGATCGTGATGGGCTGACCGACGAAGCTGGGTTGGACGGCGCTGAACTTGAGCGGTCCATCTTCAGGAGTGAGCGTGATGGGCGACGCGTGGTCGGAGGCGATCGCGGGACGGTTGTTCTTTGGGAAGTATTTGGCAAGGCGGGTTTTGATCGCATCGTTCGAAGCATCGTTGGCCACATTGTGCCATTCGTTTGGATCGTTTTTGTGGTCGTAGAGTTCTTCGGATCCGTCGGCCCAGCGGATGTAACGCCAGCGGGAAGTGCGCAGGGCGTGGTTGTTGGGGCCGTAGGTGGTGAGAGCGGGGCGGGCCCATCGGGCGTCGGGATTTTCGAGGAGGGAGCGGAGGCTGCGGCCGTCGAGGGGGTGAGCGGGAGAGTCGATGCCACTGAGGTCTACGAGGGTTGGGTAGAGGTCGAGGAGGGTGACGCCGCCGTCGGTTCGACTACCGGGTGCGGTCACTTCGGGGACGTGGATGATGAAGGGGACGCGTGTGGTATCGTCCCAGAGGCCCCATTTTTTGAAGTGATAGCGTTCGCCGACGCCCCAGCCGTGGTCGGAGAAGAGGACGACGATGGTGTTGTCGCGGTGGGGGCTGGCGTCGAGGGCGTCGAGAACTTTGCCGATCTGGGCGTCGACGAAGGCGCAGGCGGCGAGGTAGCCCTTGAGGACATCGCGGTGATGGCCGCGTTCGGTGATCTGTTTGTAGTGACCCCCTTCCATCCCTTGGAAGCCGGCGATGGCGACCTGTTTCCCCATCCAGGGCATGTCGTCAAGGTCGTTCGGGTTGAGCGGAGGCAGGGTGAGTTTTTCGCGGTCGAACTGGTCCCAGAATTCTTTGGGAGAAGTGAGGGGCGTGTGCGGGCGGTGGAAGCCGACCATGAGGAAGAAGGGATCGTTGTAGGGTTGGGCGAGGCGTTTGGAAGCCCAGGCGGCGATTTTGGGATCGGAGAGTTGGGTTGCTTTTTCGTCTTCGAGGCCGCCCCAATGGACGGCGAAGTTGTGTACGCCGCGCAGGTCCTTGAAGGGGTCGGGAAAATCATCGGCGATGACCGTGAAGGATTGGGCACCCATGCGTCCGGCGTCCTCGTGGGCGATGTCCTTCGTCATCTTTGGAGCCCCGTGGTAGAGCTTGCCTCCCATCATGACGCGATAGCCTTGGTCGCGGAAGTGGCGGGGTAGGAGCGTGGATTCGCGCAATGCGGGCGATTGATCCCAATTGTCGCCGTTGTGATACACGCCCGTCGTCCACGGGCCGCGACCGGAGAGGAAGGCGGCGCGTGAGGGATTACAGACAGGGGCAGCGGTGTGCCCATTGGTGAAAAGGGTACCGCGGGCGGCGAGGCGATCGATGTTTGGCGTGACGGCGTCGGGGTGGCCATTGAGACAGCCGACCCAGTCGTTCATATCGTCGACGGCGATAAAGAGGATGTTGGGACGAGTTTCGTTGGTATATGCCGGTTGGGCCAACGTGGCGAGGGGTATGACCGCGAGGAGGGAGAAGAGGATGTGTTTCATGAGAGTTAGGCGAGGATGTCCTTAATGAGGGACTCCTGCGCAATTGCGAGGCGGCGTTGATTGCCGGAAAGTGAAATCG
>JABITN010000032.1 GCA_018700525.1 Opitutales bacterium | reverse complement strand
TTTGATGTTCGGGACAGCGGTGGTACCGGATACGTTGAATATGGAACCGCTGTTTGTGGCTGGCAGAAATGCGTTTCCAAAAACGCTCACACCGCCATGCGGGTTCCCAGAATGCTCGGATTGCAGAACCACATATCCTGGTAGATTTTCGTTTTCGCTCCCGAGTCCGTAGTTCACCCAAGCGCCCGCGCTTGGATAGCCGAGGAAGGGAAATCCGGAATGCATAAAGAAATTGCCTTGGGCATGTTCGCTGAACTTGGCGGTGAGCGATCTCACGACAGCCATGTCGTCAGCCATTTCGGCGATATTGGGGAAGAGATTGGTCATCTCGATCCCTGACTCTCCGTATTTTTTGTGGTCCCAGAACGAGCCCATGATATTCCCGACCTGGTCGAATTGGGTTCGCTCCAATTTCATCGGCATAGGCTGGCCATGCAATTCTCGGAGCAATGGTTTAGGGTCAAAGGAATCGACATGCGAGACCCCTCCGGACATATAGAGAAATATGACCGATTTCGCTTTGGGCTCGTGGTGAAGTTTTGGAAGGTATCCTGAACTTGCGGAAGCTGAGTTGATTAAGCTAGACAAGGTCATCGCTCCGACGCCTTGGGAGGTGAGCTTTAGGAACTCGCGCCGATTGAATGGATCAGTATACATAGATGAACTCCTTCGAATTTAACAGAGCGAATGCGATTTGACTTAGGGCAGTATCTGGATCGTCGATACTTTTATAGTAAGTATAAAGTCGATCGCTTTCAGCTTGGGTAGGAACTCTCGCGTAGGCATCGATATAGAGGGATTCGATTTCGTCTTTGATGGAGAGCTTCTTCTTTTCCAATCGGATATTCCGAGCCCAATCTTGGGCTGCATTTCGAACGAACTCTCCGTTCATCATGGTCAATGCCTGAGCGGGTACATTGGTGCTGTCTCGTTTACTTACGGCACTGGTGGGGATGGGGAGGTTGAATGTGGTGAGAAAGGGATTCAGCTGGTTGCGTTTGGCTTTGATGTAGACGCCTCGTTTGAAGTCGTCGCCGGTCATGCTGTTGACGGAATCCATAATCGCTTCTGCGTCCAGTCGGCGTGGAGTGAAGTGGGAGAGGTATTCGTTATCCGGGTCTCTGTCTTTAGAAATTTCCGTAGACGCGCTTGAGGAGCGAAAGGTTCGGCTAAGCGCCATTTCTCTGAGGGCCGTTTTGATGGACCACCCGCGCTTTTCGAAATTCAGAGCAAGATAGTCGAGCAATTCCGGGTGAGTGGGCTTTTTGCCGAGGCGACCAAAGTTGTCGGTTGTGGCAACGATCCCACGACCGAATACGTAGCTCCACAGTCGATTGACCAGTACACGGGATTTGAGGGTGTTGTTCGGTCCTGCGATGTCGTCAGCGAGCTCGAGACGACCGGAGTTTCGGTTACTGTAAGGCTTGTCGCTAAACACTTCGAGGAATTGCCTGGTGACGGGGTCGCCCTCGTTTTTGAAATCTCCTCGGACCAGGAGAGGCTGATCGATGACGTCGCCTTCGAATACTCCTGGAGCTCGAGTGGGCATCGGGATTTCGTTTTCGAGGCGACGGTATTCGGCGAACAATGACGCCAGTTTTTCGGGCAGGGCGGCGTGTTTGTTGGGTAGGAAATCGAATCGGGCGAACACGCTTAGGAATTGGGCTTGCGAATCGGTCATTCGGGATCGCTTCCAGGCGAAGATCGATTCGGATAGGGCTTGTCGATAGGCGTCTAGGAGCGATTCGCGATCTGAGATTTCCGGTAGATCTTCGAGAACCGTGTGCAGCGGATTGCCCAGCTGCTTCATCTTTGAGTCCCCACCGATGACTTCCGTTATTCCGAACCAGGATCTTGCTTCTTTGACTTTAATTGGTTTGTCGCCGGACGTTGTTACCTGGAAGTGAACTTGCTCGTCATTCCAAAACTTGTACTTTTTGAGTGGAATCCAATGCATCATTTCGTTTTCCGTGGATTCGTAGGGGTGCAGCCCTTGTTCCAGCGGGTATTGTCTCGCTGACATGCGGACAGCCCCGTTTTTGCCGATGGCTCGCATGTAGCTCCAATCTCCTTTGGCTACGTGGTTTGGCGAGGCGAGGGTGCCGTTGTGCTTGTTGGAGATCAGATTGCTGTAGACCCCAGCCGGATAGATGCCGTCAATTGCCTTATGGCCGTCGGTTGATACGGCGAACGAGCCGGCAGAGCTTACTCGGGGTTCAAGGCCGTTTCCATCGCTATACCAGGTATTCAATGTCTTTTGATCTCGAAGGTCGGCGTAGAAAGTTGCATTTCGTTTCGAGGTTTCGGCTGCTTCGAAGTCGATTTGATAGCGCTTGATCTGGTTATTCCATTTCGCGGCTAATTCGCTGGCGGGATTCTCGCCCCAGAGGGCTAGCGGAGCCAGGGGGTGGTAGTCGCCGACTTGTTCTATTTCATCTTTGAGCAGCAGCTGCGTGATTCGGGCGGGATCGGTTGGGTGTTTTTCTTTTCGTTTGTTTTTAGGTTTCCTAAGATCCGCGACTAGCTTTTTTTCGGTTTCCGTATGGGGGAAAGAGAATGCCGCTAGTTTTTCGATCGCGGTATCCACGTTTTCGAGCCAGAAATCCGCCATTGGTTTGCGGATGCGGCGTTTGAGCTTGGTTAGCGTGTCTTTGTTTAGAGTCTGTTTTTCGATAGTATCGACATTACGGGTACCGGGGCGATTGCTGGCCATGATTCCATAGAGTCGGTAAAAGTCTTTTTGACTGATGGGGTCGAATTTATGGTTGTGGCAACGAGCACAAGATACGGTCACTCCTAGCATCGCTTTTGAAATGACATCGATTTGATTGTCGATGGTGACGATTTGCTCTTGATAGGCGTCGGTGACTCCGAAGCCGTGAGGCACCATCCGCAATTGGGCGGGACCGATGGCGGATTCGTTGAGACCGAGTTCTTCGTTGATGCGGGGCTTTTTCAATAGGTCGCCAGCTATGTGTTCTCGAAGCAATTGGTTGTAGGGAACGTCGTTGTTGAGAGCTCGGATGATGTAGTCGCGATAGGTATTCGCATAGGGAAGGTCAGGATCGCCTTCGCTTCCGTGGGATTCGGCAAAACGGTACCAATCCATCCAGTAACGGCCCCATCGCTCGCCAAACGCTTTGGAAGCGAGAAGGGAATCGACCAACGCGCGGTAGGCTTTGTCGGAAGGACTTTTTGCGAAATCTCTTACGATATCGGCTTTGGGGGGCAGTCCGGTTAGGATGAGATGTAAGCGTCGGACAAGTACTTCGGGCGAAGCTTTGGGCCGGGGTTCGAGGCCTTGTTCATTGAGTGAGCTGAAGATGTATCGGTCGATGGGGTTCTGGTTCCATTCGTTATTCGATGCTGCGGGCGGGGGGATCATCGTTGGAGCTTGGAACGACCACCACTGACGCCGTTCTTCCAAAAGCGTTTTCCAGGAAATCGCGTTGTCCAGATCAAGCTGAGTGGGTTTTTTGAGACGCGGATCCGGGGCTCCCATGGAAACCCATTCTTCGAAGTCTCGGATTACGGAGTCCGCTAGTTTGGGACCTTTGGAAGGCATCTCCAGGTCCTCCTCATGTCGAATGGCCCAAATGAGCGGGCTCTCGCCAGGATCTCCAGCTTCGATGACGGTACCGTTTTCGCTCCCTGCGAGCAGGGAATCTCGATAATCGAGTGCCAGTCCTGCTTTGGCTTTATTGACGCTATTGTGGCAATCGTAGCAATGCTCTGCCAATACTGGGCGAATCTTCGATTCGAAAAACTCGATTTGATCGGGTGGGATTCCCGAGGAAATTCGAGTTGCCAATAGGGCGAGTGCTAAACAGATCCAGAATTTCATTCTAATTGTTCGATTGCGGAATGGGGTAACCGCTTCAAGTTTCAATCAACTTGGTTGGGTTGCGGACTTGGGACAACTCATTTTGCGCAAGAAGTTGGAGATTCGGACAATGATTACAATGAGCGTCTGAAAATAGTAATAACAAACCAGAATGCGATTCCCGTTAAGCAAAATTTTTGAAGAAATCGCGAACGCACCCAAACCGCACGATCCCTGCGACTCATCTACTGCGTAATCTTCCTAACGATAGGCAGCGCCGGGCTAGCCCTATTGCCCCGCTACACCCTAACGGAAGAGCGAGTGCTGGAATCGCTTGTCTAAGCTAGGCACCGTGTTGGGCGTATTCAATGGCCCTGTAATTCGCTTTGGGGTCCGAATTTGCGTTTGCTCGGCTTTTCAATGTTCCGTTGCCGTGGCATGAGGGTGCTTAGGCTTGCGCTGCGGGCTCGGCGATGCCGCCCTGCCTTAGACGTACAGTTCGGAGAGGTCGCCGGTACTGTCGGAGAATCCTGTGTCTGAGACTCCCATGCGGTTTAGCATGGTGAAGAGAAGGTTCGACATTGGGGTATCTTCGCCGTTGTCATTATAAGTTAGATACTGGTCGTGTTTGAGCCCCATGTTGGCACCTCCTGCCAATACGAGCGGATAGTTGTGATTGTTATGGGTACGGCTGTTGGAGGTGCCGCATAGGACCATCGTGTTGTCGAGCATGTTGCCATCGCCCTCGGGCGTGTCGGCGAGTCGTTGGAGAAAACGAGCGAGGTTTTCGGCTAGGCATTGATTCCATTGGCCTTGCCGTGGGAAGCCTCCTGGTTTGCCGGCGCCGTGAGCGAGCTCGTGCTGGGAGCCTAGTCCGAGGGCTTTGGAAAATTGATTGGATGTATTGCCGTTCATGGCGCTGAGCATGTAGGTCGCCAATCGTGTGGAATCGGATTGGAAGGCGAGGTACATGAGGTCGTACATGGTGCGCATGTAGTCTAGCGGGGCGTCTGTGCTCACGGATAGATCCAATTCCGATGCATCGACTTGGGTTTTGGGTATGTCGAGCCAATGCTGGCTTCTGATGACGCGTTGTTCGATGTCGCGAACGGATGTCAGATACTCGTCGTACTTCTCTTGATCTTGCTTTCCGAGTTTGTTTCTGAGTGTTTTCGACTGTTCCAATACGCGATCGAGCATGCTGGTCTCGGTGCTGAGGCGACGGCGCGTTTCTTCGATGGTTCCGCCTCCGTCGCCGAAGAGGCGGTCGAAAATTTGCTGTGGTTTGTCGAGGGCGGGGATGGGTTGCCCCGATTGGGTAAACGACAGGGTTTTCGATCGAGTGGGCATTCCGATGCCTCCATCGCTCGACAGGACTAGCGAGGCGAAGCGGGTTTTGTCGCCCTGTTTCATGGCGGCTATTTGGTCGAAGGAAACGGTGTTCTTGAAATTTGCTCCGCCGAAGTTGGCGCCGGTTAGAAAAATGTCTCCCGTGTCATGTCCACCGATATCGTGACCGGTGGGGTGGGAGAGTCCGCCAATAACGGTGACGCTCTCTCGCAGGGGCGTCAGCGATTCTAGGACCTTTGTGTAGCGAAAGCTTCTGCCTTCTCGCACTGGGAACCAACCCCAATCGCGGTCTTCATGATCTTCGCTAGGCACGCTTGCCCCATAGGGGAAATAGACGGTGCAGAGACGCTTGGGGAGTTCGAGCGGAGCAGAGGTCGCGGTAGCTTTGTTTCCTCCCATGCATTCGAAGAAGGGCAAAGCCAGGGCCACTCCGCTACCGCGAAGGAAGGTTCGTCGATCCATTTGCCATGTTTTTTTTGCCATGCTCGTTTATTTTGGGGGTTAGCGGGATAGAAAAAGCTTAGAATTTACTATGGAGGTGATGAGGTGGTCGAGGCGATAATCGTGTTCTGCAAAGTCAGAGCTTAGATCATCTATAATCGGTTCGTCAGTAAACTCAAGCGATCGACCCAATCCGTAGGCGAGCACCTTGACCACTAGAGCTCTGGCGAATTGATCCTTTTTCTCGGTGAGGATATAGGTTTTCAGTTGTTCGGCGCCGTCTATCGTATGACCGTCGGTCATCGTATCCGTCGCATCCAAAGGGGCTTTTTCCTCTTGAGTTCGCGCCTGACCTTTTTCTTTAGCCGTTAGGCGAAGCGCTTCCGTTCGGTAGAGTCCTGTCGCGTCATAGTGCTCCAAGGGGATGCCCCATGGGTCGATTTTGAGATGGCAACTTACGCAGGCTTTGTCTTCGCGGTGAACGCTGAGTTGATCCTTTAGGGTGAGTTGTGCGAAGCCAGGAGTTTCGGAGTCCAAGGCCGGTACGTTAGCCGGCGGAGGCGAGGGTGGATCGTCTAACAGGCGCTCTAGTATCCAGACGGCACGTTTGATAGGATGGGAGTCTTCGCCAGTCGAATTGCCTGCGAGCATACTTCCTTGAGTGATGAGTCCTCCCCGACGGTATTCGGGTTTCAAAGGCACGCGCGACATGGAAGTACCTTTGACGCCTTCGATTCCGTAGTGTTTGGCGAGGCGTTCGTTGAGCATTGTGAAGTCGGAATCGATGAAATTCATCGCCGATAAATCGTTGCGGAGGATCTCGGCGAAGAAATGTTGGGTTTCGAGTCGCATTGCAGTCTTTGTGCGATCCTTGAATTCGGGATAGAATTGCGGGTTTACGGCCACGCGATCTAGAGCGGGAAGGTCGAGCCATTGATCAGTGAACTGCTCGACGAACCGATTTGCTTGCGGTGCATCGAGCATGCGTTGTATCTGCTTATTAAGTACATTTGGCTTTAGTAGACGTTTACTGGCTGCGAGTTCGAGGAGTTCCTCGTCTGGTATATTGCTCCAGAGAAAGTAGGAGAGTCGCGAGGCCACTTCGTGGGGCGTCAGATCGCGAACGCCTTTCCCTGGAGGAGAGGGTTCGAGCAGGTAAAGGAATTGCGGCGAAATGAGGACCATGGAAAGCGCTTGGCGCATGGTCTCGATGAAGGTCTCGTATTGGGGCCTGATCTCTCGGTAGAAGGAGAGAACCTCGTTGATCTCATTTTTGGTCGCTGGCCTTCGGTAGGCCCGTTTCATGAAGCGCGTCAGAATTTGCTTGGCGTATTTGGTTTCGTTCTTCGGGATTTCCGCTCCTTTGAAGAGGATCGCTTGGTGGTGCTCCGGCGGCCACATTTTATAGTCGGGGGCTATGAATTCGACCGATTGAACGATAAGCCAAGGTTGTTTGGGATCCGGTGAATTCAACTTTTTCTCTTGTTCGCCAAGTCTCTTGTCAAAGAGCTCAATGGCATCGGATCCATCGTCGTAGACATTGTGAACGTTAACGAGGAGACCGGGGAAATTGGAGGGGGTTTTGAGAACGGGAAACTGTTCGAGTTGACCGGTGAATTCATAAATGCCAGGAGCGTCTTCGGTGGCGACTACATCGATATCCTCCCCGACTTGGCCACCAGGCATGTAGGTGTCGGCTCGAATGCCGAGTTTGACGCGCATGCGAGGAGGGCCTTTGCCTTCAGGGATTTTGGCATGAGCAGTTACTCGAATCGTCACTGGTCCGGACGTCGGGTACTCCATCAGACGCGTCATGAAGCAGTTGCCTGGTTGGATATTGCTCGTGTGGACTTTTTCTGGTTGGCGGTCCGCTCGACGATTCACATTGCAGGTTCCGAAGTGGTTAAATTGCTCTGGCTCGTCGTAGTCGACCAGGGCCATGCTTAATCCTCGTTGCGCGGCTTGCAGGTAATATTCCATCTGCATGGCCGACATGCCCATGATGGATCCGTTGTTTTGAAACCCATCGTGACTGTTGGTTTCGGGAGGTAGGTCAGAAGTGTAATCAAGCTCGATGCCGAGAAGCTCGGTCATCGTGTTGTTGTATTCATACCGAGTAAGGCGCCGTAGAACGCCCAGGCCGCCTGTGGAGCGTTTTTCGTCAATTGCATGGATCATCTTGGTGGTGATCCAATCGACTATCGCCTGACGTTCGGTTTCCGTGGGTTGCGGTTCGTCCTCGGGAGGCATGTCGCCCAGGTTGAGGACATCGAGCATGTCGTGCCAGGTCTCAGTGTCCCGGCCATTGATGAAATCA
>JABITN010000151.1 GCA_018700525.1 Opitutales bacterium | reverse complement strand
GAAAATAATAGGTGTTTTTGGATACGTTATGAAGATGAATTCATTTCAAGTTTATTCGATTATATGGACTTGAAATATACGTGGGGTAGGTGTTCGATTCGCGGTGGATTGTTTTGAGGTGATTCGTGAAGAAGTCGATGTGTGTCGCGCCTGATTCAATTTCGATTTGAGTGGTCCACGTGGCTGGCTGTTGACCGGGTTCCATGTCTTTCCATTGTTTTTCTGGAAAGAGTTCTCGGATGTAGGCTGAGCTCCCATCGGGGCCCCGGTCGTACATCCACCAAATGCGTCCGCTTTCTTCGTGGGAATCGGGCTCGAAGGTAACGGTTATGTTTATCGCGTTATTATCTCTGTGATACGAAACCTTTGGCGATTCTAGCAAGGGTTCGCCGCCAAAAAAATGATTGAGAAGAAAAGCTGTTAGGTTTTGCTCTTTTAGTTCGGCGCTGTCGGGGCGATGTTTTTTGCCATGTCCGGAGTTTATTCGAAGATAGGTTGGGATTTGAGGGTAATGGCTTCCACCCCAAAAGAGGTCGTAGGCAACCATGTCGTGGGTTCCAGGGTGAAATAGGAGGTCGACGTTTCGATTGGCAAGCTGAGTGAGGTTTCGAGATATGAATATTTGATCGGATATTCGGTTCGCTAGTTTTCGGATGTTTTCCCAGTTGTGTCCGGCAGCAATTGCTTCTTTAGTGTAGCTAGGTCCGAATGTTCCGCCTAGAAAATTATGTGGTTTAAAATCGGGATCGTTTTGGTTGTACGTATTCAATGCCTCCCATGCTTGCGGGTCGCAGAGTCGAAGGGGGGATTCCCATGGGGGGGAGACGCTAGCGTGTAGAGCAGAAAGACGAGTATCGACTATAATGGCGACGGCAGGTGATGCTCCGTTTTTCGAACCGCCAGAGAGGGCTATTTTCCCTCTTTCGAAGTAATGGCTTTCGGCGTAGGCTGCCGTAGTGGCTCGCATGAGAATGGCGGGCCAACCCCAATATTGGATTGAATAACGCGTTTCGAGTGTATCTATAAACCGATCACGCATCTGCTTTCCTAAGTCACCTTCTCCATAGGTTCTTGGTTCTTGAACAATTGTGTGAACCAAGCCGATTCCACCCTTGATCAGCTCTATGTCTACGCCCCTGATTGCGGTGTCGCTTTCGAATTGTTTGAGATTGTGTCCACCAGTTAGATGGAAACCCTTTGCCTTTCCGTTGACTGGTACGATGAAACGGACGGGGATACGGAGATCCCGCCCCGGCCAGAGCTCACCTACGCTTATCGTTATGGATTTTTGGCGTGTAGAAACAAGGCCATTGACAATGTGCCAATCCTGAAGGATTTCCGATTTAAGCGTACTGGCATCGCGAATCTCGTCCATATCGAAGATCGAGTCCTGGGAACTGCTGCTGAAAACCCTAAAGGGAATTAGAAGGACGATTAGAATAAGGGTCAGCTGTTTCATTCCTAATGTGGGTTACCGTCTGATGTGTATATGACGAACGTATTTACGCGAAGGCTAAGGGCGTCGAGTGTGTCGAGAAGTCGTCCGGTCTCGTAATCGAATTCCTCTACCGAGTCGCCAAAGAGGCCTGATTTCGATTTGCCTTTGAATTTTGGCGAAACATCCACCACGGCATGCATCATTGTACGAACAAGGTAGAGAACAAATGGACGAGAAGGATCGCGGTGTACTTATAGATAGTGAATTGCCTTGTTTGTAAACATTCGAGTTAGGCTAGGCATGTCTAGGGTTTCATCCGCTTCTTCATTGTTTTCATGGAATTTGATTTTGTCTTCATCGTTGGTCCCGAAGCCTCCAAAGTAGTAGTCGAACCCCTTTGCGTTGGGCATACGATCAACGATAGGTCTGCGATTCGAAACGTCCCATTTCCCGATGCAGGCGGTTTGGTAGTCGACGGTTCCGATTAGTTCAGCAAGCGTAACTTTTGATGAGGGCATGCCGAATCGACCACTCCGGGGAGGATACCTTCCTGCTAGCAAGGCAGAGCGTCAAGGGTCGCATATCGGTTGAGCGTAAAAATTAGTGAAACGTGGTCTCTCCTTTGCTAGCTGATCGAATCGTGGCGTATAGAGGTTTTCGTTACCATAGCATCCTACATCTCCGTAGCCTTGTTCATTGGTGAAGATGATTAGTATATTGGGGCGCTCCTGAGTGCGTAGAAAGTGAGTGGAAAAATAGATAAAAAAAGCGAGAGTGAATAAATATTTTATGGGGTATTTGGTTTTTTGGTGCTCTAGGTATTCCGGTAGGCTTCGGCTAGGATACTAATGGGATGGCGGACACAGTAGTCCGAGCCGAGGCCGTTTTGGATCTGCAAGTGACAACCGGGATTCGAGGTTGCGACGATCTTGCAGCCGGTTGCTTTGATGTTGTCAACTTTACGATCTTGGAGAAGCTTAGCTTGTTCGGGCTGGGTAATGTTGTACACACCAGCGCTGCCGCAGCACCAGTCGGCCTCCTTTAGAACTTTAAGCGTTACGTTGGGAATGCTAGCAAGTAACTGGGAAGGTTGCTTCATGACTTTTTGCCCGTGATAGAGATGGCATGATGGATGGTAGGTGATTTCGGCGGGTGTAGCCAACGGACCTAGTTCTCGAAGATCGATACTCATTAACCATTCATGAATATCTTTGACCTTGGAGTCCCATTGGTGAGCTCGTTTTGCGTATTGAGGATCGTCGGACAGTAAACGCCCGTAGTGGCGAAGATGGCTGCCGCAACCGCCAGCATTCGATATGATTGCATCGAGCTTGTCCAGGTCGAAGCTGTCAATGGCCTTGCGGGCGAGGTCTTTGGCTAGTTCAATTTCACCGTTGTGCGAATGGAGGGATCCGCAGCAACCTTGGTTGCGGGGAGTTATAACTTCGCAGTTGTTGGCAAGCAGGACGTCTACTGTGTCTCGATTGACGTCGCTGAAAGCGATATCCTGAACGCAGCCACTGAGCATCCCAACTTTGTAGGTGGGCTTAGTCGATGCGGGGGATTCGAATTCGGCTACGATTTCATCGGTGAATGCATCTTGAATTGTGGGAGTCATGGGCTCGAGTTCCTGCAGGTTTTTTGGCAGGAGTTTCATGAAGCCGATTTTCCTTAGAAGATTTTGGAGGCCGGATTGTTGGTAGAAGCGCATTGAGCTGCCGATAAATCGCAACCATTTTGGACGCATAAAAATGAACTTTACGCTCAACGATCGCCAGAATCGCCGTTCCGATGTATCGAGTAATTGGTGATCTTCGATATCGGCACGCGCAGCTTCGAACATATGAGCGTAGTCGACTCCGGCGGGGCAGGCGGAAGTGCACGCCAAGCAGCCGAGGCAGTAGTACATCTCATCGGAAAACGTTTTGCTCAACTCGAGTTCGCCGTCGGCGATTGTTCGCATTAACGAGATGCGGCCGCGAGGGCTGTTCGTTTCTATTCCGGTCGTGTCGTAGGTGGGGCAGGTTGGTAGGCACATACCACAGTGCATGCACTGTTGCAGGACCGAGTAATCAAGGGATTGAAGGCGTAGGGATGGTGCGTCTTCAGGCATCGAAAATTTTGCCTGGGTTGAGCAGGTTGTTGGGGTCGAATGAGCGTTTGACGAGTTTGAGCAATTCGTAGCTATGATCTTGGAACTGCTCCTTGAGGTACTTTTTTTTAGCGAGTCCGATACCGTGCTCACCGGTTATAGTACCTTTTAACTCAATCGTTTTTGTGATCAAGTCGTCCATTGCATGGTGAACGCGTTTCATTTCTTCTTCATCGCGTTCATCTGCGAGGATGGTTGGGTGCAGATTGCCGTCGCCGAAATGGCCGTAGTTGGCTATTCTTACATTATGTCGTGCGGCGGTTTCTCGAACGAATTGCGTCATCTCAACTAGTTTGTCACGCGGTACGGTAACGTCTTCCAAAATAGTGGTTGGGCGGATACGAGCTACTGCGGCAAATGCAGATCGGCGGGCGGTAGCTAAAGCAACCCCTTCTTCTTTGGTCGCGGCGATACGGACTTCTCGAGCCCGCATTTCGAGTGCGATAGATTTCATCTGTTCGGTCTCGCTTTCGACCTGAGCAGGAAAGCCATCGGTTTCCATGAGGAGAACGGCTCCGCAATCGGTAGGTAAACCAATCTGAGCGAAGTCTTCAACGCATTGAAGCGTGTATTGGTCGATGAATTCCAGCGTGCAGGGAATAATCTTCGAAGAGATGATTTTCGAAACGGTTGCAGCAGCATCATCCATTGAATCGTACAAGGCCAGCAACGTTTTGCGAGCTTCTGGTTTTGGGATGAGTTTCAAGAGGACCTTCGTTATGATGCCGAGAGTGCCTTCGCTACCGATGAAGAGGTCTTTTAACGAGTAGCCTGCGACGTCTTTAACGCATTTACTGCCAAGCCATGCGATTTCGCCGTTTGCCAGAACGACTTCTAAGCCCATTATGTAATCACGAGTTACCCCGTATTTCAATCCGCGTAATCCACCCGAGTTATTGGCAACATTGCCGCCAATAGTCGATACTTTCATGGAGCTTGGGTCGGGTGGGTAGAAAAGGCCGTCAGCTTCGACCGTCTCACTAATGCGATTTGTTACAAGGCCGGGTTCAACGAGCAAAGTCAGGTTCTCTTGGTCGTATTCGAGAATCCGATTCATTCTACCGGTAGCGATAACGATACTATTTTCAGCGGGTACTGACCCGCCGCTTAATCCGGTTCCGGAACCGCGTGTGGATATACCGACCTGGTGTTTCGAGGCGAGTTGAATGGTTACGGAAACTTCCTGAGTGGTTGTTGGGAACACAACCGCAAGTGGCATGCATTTTAGTGAGGCGGTGCCATCGAAGGAATAGCAAATGAGATCTTCCTTTTTTGTGAGAACGCTTTCCTGGCCGAGGAGCGCGATGAGTTCCTGAACGATCGAGTGAGTATCCATTACGGGAAGACAGGTAAATCGCAACTCGAACGTGAATTCAAGGAATTGTTGCAGTAAGGAGTTTTCTGCATGCTTTGGAGCTTACGGCTCGTTATTTGGTCCGATGATTTGGAAGTGGAGTCTTTTAATCGCTATTTGGCTTTTTGCGGGTATTTCCAGAGTTGTTGCGGATGGCGAGGAACAGCGTTTCGAAAGCGGGTTAAACCGAATGGGTCTTCTGGAGAAGTACAGCTCTCAAGGTTGTAGCCGTTGTCCTCCTGCTGAACATTGGATCAACGGCTTTGAGAATGATGAGCGATTGTGGGTCGAAGTTGTACCGGTCGTGTTTCATGTCGACTAATGGGATCGCCTTGAATGGAAGGATCCATTCGCTTTATTCGAAAATACTATTCGTCAGTATGCGCATCGAAAAAGGGGTGAGGTAGCATCGGTGTACACTCCTGGTCTCGTTTTAAATGGGAAAGAATGACGAGGTTGGTTCGAGCTATCGGATCTACTGGCAGAGGAGTCTAAAGTAGGAAACCTCGCTGTGGTTGTGGAGGATGGAAAACTAAGAGCTTCGTTTTCTGAATTTCGTGACAGACAAGCTCTACAGGTGGCTGTCTTGTGAATAAACCTGACAGTGCGTGTAACGAAAGGGGAGAGTCAAAATCGAGATCCTAAGCAATCCTTTGTCGTTCTGGGGCAAGGAACATTTTCAGCTGGAGATGATGGATGGGAGGGGCCATTCCTTCGGTCTAATCCTACGAAAATAGCCGCTACGAGATTGCTGCATGGGTTATGGAAAAGAACTCGCTTGTGCTACTTCAGGCAACAGGTGGATGGCTGAAAAGCCGTTAATGCGGTCTTTTTGCTGCGGCGAGCTTCTTTATTATGTAACCTGGGGTGTTCGTGGTGATAGATTTTGCTCCCCAGCTTTTAAAGCGCTTGGCTGTTTTGGGTTTATCTACGGTCCATACGTGATATTCGTATCCCCTTGCAGTGAGGGTATTGATGAACGATTCGTCAATGAGGTCTTTATTGGAGCTGAAACCATCAGCTTTAATCTGTCTCAAGGTTGTTAAAACTGAATCAACTGAGGGAATCAGTTCCCCGGATTCTTTTTTCTTGAAGCTCGACAACCACAAGGCCCTATACTGTGGAGCGACGGCTTTGAATGCTTGAATAGCTTTTCCGTTGAACGAAATAATTGTTACCTGTTCGATATGGAGACTCGAATTTTTTATTTCTTCGACTAGTTTGGGAACGATCGATTCGTCGCTCTTGATTTCAATATAGATTTGTTTTTGATCTGGAATTGTAGCGAATACTTCTGCAATTGTTGGAATTAAGGTTCCCGTGAACTTCCTGCCTTTATATCGTCCTACATCCAGTTTGCGCAGATCCTCCAAAAGCGTCTCTTTAACGATGAAGTCTCTTTTTGACACTTTTAGTGTGCTATTATCGTGGATACATACGATTTCCCCATCTTGAGTTAGGTGAAAGTCGCCCTCGATCGCATCGGCGCCTTGCTCCCATGCTAGAGTGAATGCCGGTATTGTGTTTTCAGGAGCATTCTTGGATGCTCCACGGTGGGCGACGATTATGGGTTCGACGGCGTAAGTCGTGAAGCTGGCTATGAGGATAATGAGGGTGGTGGAAAAATTTGTTAATTTGGTCATATGAGCATTTCGCAGCATTCATTGATCGCTCCGTAGAACGAAGCAGGTATCCGTAAGCACTATTGGGGAGATTATCGGTCGATGGAGTGTGCCGGTATGATAATTAGCGAGGAGTAGAATCTGGTGATCAGGGTCTTGGCAACCGCATATTTCAAGCGAAAGAGGTTGGGGAACTGTCGGACCTGTTTTGACAGGTTTTCGGCATGAATTTGGTTTGGCCGCTCAACGATGGTTAATGGAATAAGCTAAAGCTTTCTAGCGAGTTTATCCTACTTTTTGAGGCAATGCTTGCCTTGCCACAAGAGCTGGCTTCGCCCGCTCCTCTAGTTCATTGTTTTCAGTGTTGAATTTGGGGACTAGAAATCTAATCCTCAAACGATAGTATATACGCGTTCGTTAGGAGTTGAGAAATCCTTTGCAAGCACTCTTTATAGGTAGGCGGCGGAACTCGTCCGCTTTTTAGGCGATAAGTAGTTCATCCATGAGCCGCACTCCTTCGTATCGAAAACATAAGGCAGCGACGGCTTTGGCCCCGAATCCTCTCGTCAGAAGCTCGGTAGCCGAATTTATGCAAAAGGTCGGTATTTTGGACCAAAGCTATTGTAGTCGGATGTTCGAAAAGGAATTCGGAGTTAGGCCATCAGAATATTCGACTAGGAAGAAAGTATCATAGCGTGTCGCTTTTTCTGTTAGTCTTGGCTATCGGCAAAAAAAAAGACCACGCAATGCGGTCTATTTTTAATGGTGCTCAGGAAGGGACTCGAACCCTTACACCTTTCGGCACACGCCCCTCAAGCGTGCGTGTCTACCAATTCCACCACCTGAGCGATTAAGGAAGGCGGATAGAAAGGGCAGAATTAGCACGATGTAAAGCGTCAAAATAAACAAATTGCATAATTGCGTCTATTGGATTGATTCTCGCAGCTATCGCTAATAAAAATTCTGACAACTACGCATCAATCCATATTTTTTCTTATTTCAAACTATCGACCATCGGGGAGTCCAAGGGCTTCCTTTTTTAAACATCCCAATGAGCGAACCTAGTTCAACGGAACCGCAGGATCAGCCGGAAGACAATCCGCTTAATCTCTCCGATCTTCAAAATTTCAACTTCGGCACCCAATGGACGGATGCCGGTAAGAAGCCGAAAGGAGGTTCCCGAGAGGGGGGCGGGCGCGACTCAAGGCGACCTCGCCGTCCGGACCGTCGCCCATCGACAGAAGGTGGAGGAGCGGTTCATGCGAAGGATCGTCGCCCGCAGCGAAAGCCGTATTCGGATCGTCAGCCTAAAGGTGAAGCCGGATCTCAGGATTCGCGTGGTCCTCGTGGGGGTGGTCAACAACGCGGGAATTCGCGTAGGGATGGAGCCCGAGAGGCTCCGTACGAAAGCGCTATTTTCGACATTGGTTTTTACCCGGATGACGCAGGATTCTCGACGATCATCAAGGCATTGCGAACCAATCATATTACTTACGAGCTCTTCCACGTGTCTAAAATTTTCTTGGAAAAATCAGATCGCTATATTGCCAGCGTGACTCGGAAGGCTGAGAAGGGCGAGAAGCCGGAACGCGTTTTCGTATCCCTACCGGATGGGATGCCGTTTGAAACCGAGGAGGAAGCGATTCAACACGCGGTGAGCAACGGTGTGGATGAGCTCTTCGATGTCGCAGAAGTCGAAGTCGAGGCGCCTTCGGGTAATTTTCAGTTCGTCAATCGATGCGGAATCACGAAAGAGCTGATCGGGCCACCGAACTATCACCGGTACGAGGAGTTCATGAATCGTCATCATCAGTTGAAGGTCAGCAACGTTTCCTTCGAACGATTTCAGTCGTCGATCGTGCAGGATCGCGAAGAGGAAGCGGTTAACGAGTGGCTGGAATCGATGAAGACGGTAAAACGATACACTAGTAAACCGGCGGAAGGTGAAGAGGCTCAAAGTTTCGATTCGCTGAAGGATGCGATTGGTTTTCTCCGCACTTCGAACCGCGACAAGATCGTCAAAGCAGTCAGCTATGCTCGCGTCGGGGGCTCTACGCTCGACAAGTTTGCGAATACGGAAGCTAGCCGAGCCGTGTCTGGCGAGTTGGAGCGTCAACGTCGGTTTCCACTAGAGACTGCCAATGCGATTCGCGGTCGTCTACGTCGCGAAAAGTTCAGTATTTACAAAAAGGGCTCCAAAGGTGTGACCCTCATTTGCTCGACGAAACGGCGTTTCCGCACTCAAGGTCAGGTAATGTCTGATAGCTTGGATCGACTTATTCGATTTCTTGAAGCCAATCAGAACATCAAGGCAAAAGACTTACCTCCGGCATATGAGGCATGGCTAAAGAAACACGAATCGGAAGTCGCTTTCGATGAGAAAAAGCTCTTTCAAGATTTACATTGGTTGATCGCTGATGGATATGTGAGCCACTTTAGCGATGACACGTTATTCGCTCAACCGGTATTGGAGAATGCTCCAAAGCCTAAGGCTGTAGCAAAGCCGAAAGCAAACCCAGTGAAGGCTGCCAAGAAAACTCTAGTGGTTGAGGAGGCTGTGCCGGAGGAAGCAACTGCGGCTGAAGAAGCGACTACGCATGAAGTGGTTGATACGCCGGAGTCTTCGTCAACTGAAAACCCTGAAGCGGTTGAATCTACGCCTGACGGCCCTGCTAATTCGGAAGTTCAAGAAACTCCGGAGGTTGCGGAAGTTGCAGAAACTCCAGTGCTTGAAGAGGCTATTTCGAAGGAAGCGACTGCACCTGAAGCGGTTGATAAACCGGAGTCTTCGTCAACTGAAAGCCCCGAAGCGGTTGAATCTACACCTGAAGCCTCTCCTGATTCGGAAGTGGCAGAAGCTCCAAAGGCTGAAACCGAGGAACCGGAGGCAATTGTCGCTGAAGAGTCATCGGCAGCAAAAACCGTAGAAGTTTCTCAAGAAGCGGAAGCGAGCAGCGAGTCTGATCCTGAAAAGACTAACACTTAGGTTCAGACATTCTTTGTAGCATGGGTGGCGCTTGCACTGTGCTAATGCTGAGTCATTTGGCAATCGACTGAATGCGATGTTTTTCGTCTCTTGATATGGTGAATTCGAGCGGAAGCGTCGTGGGCCAAGGCAGTTCGCCAAGATTGCTAGGCCACTCGATAGCGAGGCAATAGGGAGGCGTTATGAAATCTTCGAGCATTAGCTCGTCTATGGCATTGGAGTCTGGATTCAGGCGATAGGCATCCATGTGGATGAGCGTCTTTATTCCGCTGTCATAGGTGTTGAAGATGTTGAATGTGGGACTCGTGATGAGTTCTTGGATGCCCATTGCTTGAGCGAGTCCTTTGACGAAAGTCGTCTTGCCTGCTCCGAGCTCGCCTTCGAGAGTTAGAATTGCTTCGGTGGGAAGCGCTTCAGCAAGCAGGGTGGCAATCGTGATCGTCTCGTCAGGCGATCTCGTTTCGATGCCGCTATTGAGTCGATCGAAAATGTTCATAACCAGTGAATCCTATAAAAGCGTCTGTTTCGCTGAAGGATAGAGTAGGGTCCCCAGGTTTTTTTTCTACGACGACTCCAATTAGGCTTAAAGGGGTTTCGAATACTTGCCGCCAAGCAGTTTGGAGTGCTTCGTGATCGGTCGAAGGCGCGAGGGCGAATAGGAGTTCGTAATCTTCGCCGTCATTGATTGCGTGTTCAAGGGCAGGTCTTCGGCTTTGCTCGCTGAGTCGCAAGGCAGCGGCGCTGATCGGAATATCGTCAGCTTGAAGCAGGACTCCGAGGCCAGGTTCGAGTAGGGCTGGACAGTCCTTGCCAATACCGTCGCTCAAATCCATGCACGCGAGGACTGTTGATTGCGTTGAGAGCCATTGCCCTTCCGCTAGGCGGGGCTCGAAATTATGATGTTTCCCCAAAATACTTCCTCCCAGGTCGCCGGTGACGTAGATTTTGGAGTTCAAGGTCGCCTTGCGCCGCTCTAACACCCGCTTATTGGCAACGCCAATAAGCGTTAGGAATGCTCCAATAAAATCGTCAGTCGAGCTGATGTCACCTCCGGAAATCTCTGTATCCAAATGTTTAGCTTCTAGAGCGAGTCCCTTGTAAAATCGTTGAAGCCAAGAGATTGAAAGCCTTGAGGGAAGGGCAAGCGAGAGTGTGGCGGAGCGTGGATAACCTCCCATAGCCGCAATGTCGCTGGCATTGCGTTTGAGAAGTTTGCTAGCGACTTGTTCAGGTTTTAGGGAATCGTCGAAGTGTTTATGGTAAATGACAGGGTCGGCGGTGACCAGTAGTTGATTCTCGAATGGCAAAATTGGCAGGACCGAGCAATCGTCGCCAATACCTCGAGGAGAGTCGGGAGAGACGTGGCCGAGCCAAGAACGTATTCGCTCTATGAGCTCCGACTCCCCAATGGAGTCAATTCGATCGGATTTTTCAACAGCAAAGGGGTTCATGCTTCGATAGGCGTAAAATAGACCATTAGTACCAGGTTTAGCAAATTGAAACATGCGTGCATTGTGATACTGGATACGATGTTTCCGGAAAGGCGATAGACGACACAGAGAGCGGCGCCGAGAATAGCTAGTGGCGCGAAGCTGTAGAGGTTTTGGTGAATGGCAGCGAAAAGAATTGCTGTGATTATTATCGCTAGTCCAAGCGGGGCGCGATTGTTTAGGTAACGAAAAAGGAAACCGCGATAGACAAGCTCTTCGCTGATTGGAGCAGCGATTACTACAAGCAAAGTCATTAAGGCCATCTCTATGTTCGATCCGCCATTTTGTACGAGTTGAACAGGCAATTGAAGTTCGTATTCAAAATTCAATGTATCGAGGACGATTCGCCAGACCATCATAGTCGGGATGATGGCGAGGTAGGCGGCGATGAAACCAAGAACCCCGATTTTTACGGCCCGCCAAAAGGAGTCCGGTTGATTTTCGTTTTCGGTAGGCGATATGACGCTAAACGCCAGCCAGGCAGCCAGGCAACCGAGTTGAAGTCCGAATCCCGATACGATAAGGAACGAGAGGGAATTCATAGGCAGTTCCTCGCCACTCAAAATTTCACAGGCTCTCGCGAGGAGACCGGTTAATGCGTAACCGAACGTGAGCACCAAGCAGATGAAAAGAGCGACGTCGATGGGTCGGATATCCCATTTTGCGAGCCGCTGGCTATTTCGGATGTTCTTAAAGATCTCCATAGGAAACCGACGCAGTCAAAGCCCCCTTTTAACCGTGGGCGAGACCAAAAGCGTTATTCTTGATCTGTAGCAAGGTCCGTATCGAATGCGGGCGTGGACAATCCTCGTTTTGATCGAAGCGGGATCTAAAGTGTTCAACGACTGGCGTTTCGATGACCTGGCTTTGCGAGAATCTCGACGTAAAATGAGTCAAGTTCTTGATCTAGGGCTGAATTGATGGATTTTGAAATCTCAGCTACATGAACGACTTTCGCGTCATCTTCAGTAGGGCCGAATTTACAGTCGAAATCCCAGTAATCTACTCCTTCGGGGAGTTTCTTTCTTCGTTCCCGCTTTAAATACTTTCGTACGTCGTGCTTTATGGAATCGACAAGTCTGGGAACTTTGATTTTCGGGTGGATTAGACTGTATGTCTTTTTCATGGTACTCCTAAGTCGTTATGAAGCTGGCGTTGAAACCTAGCGATTTGTCACTTGGCTATCAGAGTAAGGCTTTCGGTCAATAGAGATTTAGGGATTTACTACACGTTTGGAAGGAGCGTTTCGGTTAAATCGTTTCACTTGAATACGTCTTTGGAAATGGGATTTTGGAGTTAAGCGCTCTTGTTTTGTATCTGATCTAAGATTTTCAGGAACGGCTCGATTCCGAGAGCGGGCAAAGTCCATTGAGCTCCAGCTTGGGCGAGCTCTGCGACGCGGCTGCCGGTTCCGATAAATGGGATATCTAGTTCGCGACAGGCTTTGAGATCCCAGGGGCCGTCTCCGACGTATATCGATTCTGATAGAGGGCGATTGGCTCGCTGGGCAGCGAGACGTATTATGTCCGCCCGTTTTCGTGCGTCTGAGGCGGTGGCGTGAGGGAAATGGGCGATTGTTATACCGGCACTCTCGAGCTTGAACGAAATGGAGTCAATCCAGTCGCCAGTGGCGATGGCTATGTCGAAACGACTATCCGATTGCAGGAATTCGAGTAGTTCGGATGTGCCGCGAGTTGTTTGAAAAACACTCTGGTTCTGCGTGTCAGCCGCTTGGAGATTTTTCAAAAATGCTCTGGCGATACGTGTCTCGAGTTGCTGAATACGCTTTAGCGGATGGTCGGATAAAACATGATGAACGAGGGATCGGGCTGTGACTTCTTCGAGCTCCATCCAATCGTTTGGGCCGATGGGTATTCCTGAGGCGCTGGCGAATGCATCGTTGAAGCACCTCCAATCGAAGGCTTCCCCGCCAATTAGCGTTCCGTCGACGTCGAATATGATGAGCATTGTATTTTTGGGGTGACTAACAATTCTGGAAATCAAAAAAAAGTCCGCAGCGAATAGCTGCGGACTTCTGAAAATATCTGGGTAGACGATTAGAACTTTCCGCCGTAAACCGCGTTCGGACCGAGTTCTTCTTCGATACGGAGGAGTTGGTTGTATTTTGCAACACGGTCGCTGCGACAAAGGGAACCAGTCTTGATCTGGCCAGCGTTGGTCGCAACTGCGATGTCGGCGATGGTCGTATCTTCGGTTTCGCCGGAGCGGTGCGATATGACTGAAGTGTAGGATGCTTCCTTGGCCATTTCGATCGCGTCGAGGGTTTCGGTGAGCGATCCGATTTGGTTGACTTTTACGAGGATGGAGTTGGCTACGCCCATATCGATTCCCTTTTTGAGGAATTCGGTGTTGGTGACGAATAGATCGTCGCCGACGAGTTGGGTGGTTTCTCCCATCTCTTCAGTTAGGTGCTTCCAGCCTTTCCAGTCGCCTTCGTCGAGACCATCTTCGATGGATATGATCGGGAAGCGATTCGCCAAATCTTTGAGGAATGCAACCATTTCGGCGCTGCTTTTCTTGGATCCGTCCGACTTGCTGAATACGTATTTCTTGTTCTTGTAAAACTCGCTCGCCGCAACGTCGAGGGCTATAAAGATGTCTTTGCCGAGCTTGTATCCAGCTTTCTTGGTTGCAGCGGCGATGACTTCGAGCGCGTGCTCATTGGAGTCGAGCGCTGGAGCGAACCCACCTTCATCACCAACTGCAGTGGAGAGGTTCTTGCTTTTAAGGACGCTCTTGAGGGCGTGAAAGATTTCGGCGCCCATGCGGAGGGCTTCCCGAAAGCTAGCCGCTCCTTTGGGAACGATCATGAATTCCTGGATATCGATCGGCGCGTCAGAGTGAGCTCCGCCGTTGAGGATGTTCATCATCGGAACTGGCAAAACCTTGGCGTTTGGTCCGCCGAGGTACTTGTAGAGTTCGAGGCCGGTTGCTTGAGCGGCTGCTTTAGCGGTGGCGAGGGAAACGCCTAGAATTGAATTTGCGCCGAGTGTGGCCTTGTTCGGGGTTCCGTCGAGAGCGAGCATCGCGTGATCCACCGAAATTTGGTCGCAAGCGTCGATGCCTACGATTTCAGGAAGAATCAGGTCGTGTATATTGGAAACAGCTTTGAGGACCCCTTTTCCTTGATAGCGTTTTTTCGCTCCCTTTGGCGCCTGCTTGGCGGGCAGTGCTCCGTCGCGTAGCTCAAGAGCCTCGTTTTCGCCTGTGCTGGCTCCAGAAGGGACGGCGGCGCGTCCGATGATTCCGGAAGCCAGTACGACGTCTACTTCGACGGTTGGGTTTCCGCGCGAATCAATGATTTCGCGTGCGTTGATATCGATGATGTCTGTCGTCATGATAGTTTTATTTCGAATTTTCAGAGGTTCCCTAAGGAAAAAAGAGCCTCTTATGGCGATTGAAAGACGAAACGCAAGCGAGCAAAAGGGCTTTTTTGAGAGAATATGTACGCCTGAGCTCCTATTTGATCGTTGGCGTAGCCGTTGTGTTGTTTCGCTTGAGTGAATGTTCTACGAGGCGCGAGTGCCTGCGCGATCATTTCGGAAAGTGTCGAACCGGGAGAATTGAACTAGGGTAGAATCCGGGATCGCTGATCTTCAGTGGGAACGGGGCAGGATTCCTTGGAAATTAGCGAGTGGCGACGTTTGGCGATTGCATCGTAGATGGAATCTCGGAATCCGAGAGGGAGAACTCGAAAGACGATTAGAAGCTTCCAGCAGCCGCCGGTATTGCGAAGAATCTCAAAGAAGGCTTCGGATTTTGCGAACCGTCGGTTTTTCGGATCGAGATAGATGACTGTGCTGAGAGCTTCTTTTTTGCGGAATTCATAGGAAAGGAGCTCGGTAGCAGTTGCTCCTTGAAGGGGAGCGTAGCGGATTCGTCTGGCGTGATCGATCTGCATGATTTTGCGAACGGAGGTGTGGCAGAATCCGCATTCGCCATCGAAGAATACGATGTTGTTTTTGGGCGTCGGCATGACAGGGAGCGATTAGACCCGTTTGCGGGCGGTCTTCTTTTTTTGAGGTGGAGAAATGTCCATGTAAGTTTTCTTTTGCATTCCTTGTTCGTACATTTCCATGAAGCGAACGCCTTCGCGGGGTTTAACGAGGTCTTGCTTGGTAGCCTTGTCTATTTGCTTTTTCATCTGGCGGCAAAGCATTTCCGATTTAAATTGAACGCCTTCGAGCACGTCTTTTACGCGGTCGCCTCGAATGGTGTCTTCGATGTAGAAGCCGTCATCTTCGTCATCTTCGAGGAATACGTGGGCTTCGTTGACGCGGCCGAAGAGGTTGTGGTTGTCGCCCATAATATCCTGGTAGGCTCCTATAAGAAAGAAGCCTAGATAGTAGGGTTCGCTTTTCTTGAGCGGGTGGAGCGGTAGGTATTCCTTCTCGTCTTCGAGGTCTATGAATTTGGATACCTTTCCATCGCTATCGCAAGTGATGTCGACGAGGATAGCGTTGACCGAAGGGCGTTCCTCGAGGCGGGTCAGCGGCGCGATCGGAAAAAGCTGATCGAGGGCCCAGTGATCGAGCAGGGATTGGAAAACTGAAAAATTGCAGATGTATTGGTCGGCAAGCAGGCGTTTTAGGGCGACGAGCTCTTCGGGTTGGTATCCAGTCTTTGCTGTCTGATCTAGCTTCTGGCAGATTTGCCAGAAAAGAGATTCGACTTGGGCGCGACCCTTTAAGTCCAAGTAACCGTGGTTGAATAGCGAATAGGCTTCGTTCTTTTTTTGAAGGGCGTCGTGGAGTTTTTCGAGCCGACCATAACGAACGCGTCCGTTTAACATCTCGTAGAGGTCGCGAACGACTGGATCCTTGATGTCATGCTTGGGAACCTTGAGCACGCTGTCGCGTTTGGAGATGCGATCGATGACCTGAGTGACGAGGATACTGTGCGGCGCGGTGATCGCTCGGCCACTTTCGGAGACGATATTGGGGCAGAGCACTTCGCTGGCGTCGCAGATTTGCTTGATGTTGAAGACGACGTCGCGGGCGTATTCTTCGAGCGTGTAGTTGATTGAGCTCTCCCAGTTGGATTGAGAGCCGTCGTAGTCGATACCGAGGCCGCCACCGACGTCGATGAAGCCCATTGGGAAACCGAGCTTCTTCAATTGGCAGTAATAGCGGGTGGCTTCGATGACCGCATTCTTTAGCGTGATGATGTTCGGGACCTGAGAACCGATGTGAAAGTGTAGCAATTGAAGGCTGTTCGTTAGTTTGGCAGCCTTAAGGAGGGAGCAGGCTTCGAGCATCTCGGTGGTGGTCAGGCCAAATTTGGCGTTGTCACCGGTCGATAGGGCCCATTTGCCTTCGCCTTGAGCATAGAGCTTCGAACGAAAGCCGACGAGCGGCTCAACATTCAATTCCTGAGAAATCCGAATGATGGATCGAACTTCCGAAAGCTGTTCGGCGATGATGAAGACGCGTTTGCCAATTTTTCGTCCGTAGAGAGCGAGCCGGATGTAGTCATCGTCTTTGTAGCCATTGCAGACGAGGAGTGCTTCCGAATCCTCGTGCATAGCGAGGGCGATGATCAATTCCGGTTTACTGCCGCATTCTAGTCCGTACTGGAAAGGCTTTCCCGCTTCTTGAATCTCTTCGATAACTTCGCGGAGCTGATTGACCTTTATGGGAAAGACACCTTGGTAACTTCCAGAATAGGCTTCTTCTGCGATGGAGTTTCGAAAGGCTTGATTGAGCTTTTCAACTCTTTGGCGGAGTAAATCCTGGAATCGAATGACGATGGGTGTCTTCAATCCTTTGCTTTCAGCTTCCTTTATTACGTCGGCGATTCGGACGGTCCGATCGTCTCCGGCTGGCTTGACGCAGAGGAAACCATCGGAATCAATAGCGAAGTAGGGATACCCCCAGCGGCCCAGACCATAGAGGTCAATCGAGTCGGCGACGGTCCAGCGTTTGGATTTTTGCACTTTCAAATTGATTCGAAGTTAGGAGATTAAAGGCTTTCTGTCAGAGATTGGAGAGAGGTTTATTTTGTACCAGTGCCTTTCTTCTGTCCTTGCTTTTTGAAATGCGGCTGGATTGAGTAGCGAACTTCATTTTTCAAGTAACTCGTCATAGCAAACTTTAAAGAACGATTCGATGGATCAAATTACTAATATTCTCGCTCAGGCCGCTCCAGCAAGTGGCGGAGGCATCGGCCAATTTCTGCCGATCATTATAATGTTCGCAGCGATGTACTTCCTGCTTATCGCTCCACAGCGTAAAAAGCAGAAGGCTCATCAGAAGATGGTCACGGAGTTGGCCTCTGGGGCTGAGATCGTGACATCAGGCGGAATCTATGGAACGATCACTAATGTGAAGGAGGATCGTTTCGTGGTTCGCATCGCGGAAGGCACAAAGATCGAGATCACCAAAGGTTCGGTCACCACAGTCGTTTCAAGCGAAGGCGACGCTTAATTTTTCTTTTATAATAGAACGCCGCGTAGTCGGCGTTTTTTTCGTAACTCAGGATATCCCCCTTTCGAATCATGTCTGGAAAGCACCTCTGGAAACTCATACTGACAATCGTTATCGTAGGCTTCTCGGTTTCGTACCTTGTCCCTTATGAAGATCAGCCCTTCGGCGAATACCTTCGCGAGGCGACTGACAGCGAGGAGTTCCTACAGATCCTCGAGCGCGCCGAGCAGCGTGTCGTGAACGACACCAGTGTCGTGAGCGTATACATGGCTCTCAAGGCGATTGGTAATGAAGAGCGGATAGATCTCTCGGAGTTCTTCCCTCAGATCAATTTGGAAGCTTCGCTACGTAATGTTGAAAAGCGTAACAAGATTCTGTTAAACGCGTTGTTGAATGATTCGAAGACGGATTTGCGCCCTGGCTTGGATATCGCCGGCGGTGTTGCGATGACCTTGCAGGTTGACCCGAATGCGATTGCTGGTTTACCGGAAATCGAGCGTAACGAGAAGCTTTCCAAGGCTATCGAAATTATCGAGGCGCGCGTCAATTCTTACGGGGTTTCCGAGCCGGTTGTTCGCGCTGTTGGCCAAGATCGTATCGAGGTTCAGTTGGCTGGGCTGAATTTGACGGATAATCCTGAGGTTCTTGACGATGTAAAACGTCCTGCTCGTTTGGATTTTCGCGAGGTGCATGCTACTGCTCGCCCGGGTATCGATCCTGAGCCCTATGGCTACCAGGTCATGGCGCTTTCTCGTGAATCGGGCGATGAGCTCTTCGAGGAAAATCTTTATGTCAGCAAGTTTCCCGCACTGACCGGTAAATATGTTGAGAACGCAAATCCGATCCAAAATCCGGTTGGTGGCTATGAGATTTCTCTCAGCTTCGATAGCGAAGGGTCTGCCCGCTTTGGAGAAATTACGGGTAGACTGGCTCCCACTCAGACAAAACCGGCGGGGCGTTTGGCTATCGTTTTAGACGGTAAACTTTATTCGGCTCCTAGCGTTAACGAGCGAATCAATGGAAATGCTCAGATTTCGGGAAGTTTTTCCCAGCGTGAAGCAATTGAATTAGCTAACGTATTGAACAATCCTCTCGAGTTTTCCTTAGAGGTTGCGGAACTTTATGAGGTCGGACCGACTCTCGCCAAAGATTCTGTCAATTCCGGCAAGCGTGCGGCGTCATGGGGTGTGTGCTTAGTCGCTATCTTCATGATCTCGTATTATATGATCGGCGGCGGGATTGCTTTGGTCTCGGTTGTTTTGAATCTGGCGATCGTGCTGGGAGCTCTGGCAAGCGTCGGCGCTACTTTGACTTTACCAGGGATTGCAGGGGTGATTCTTACAATCGGCATGGCGGTGGATGCGAATATCCTGATTTTCGAACGTATCCGAGAGGAACTTCGAGCCGGTAAGACGCTTAAGTCCGCTTTGGTAGGCGGTTTCGATAAGGTGTTCTCGACGATCTTCGATGCGAACGTAACGACTTTGCTCGTGTCGCTCGTGATGTTCTATTTTGGAACTGGTCCGGTAAAAGGCTTTGGATTGACTCTCGCGATTGGTGTGGTGACGACGATGTTCTGCGCTCTGGTTGTGAGCCGCCTCTTGCTTGAGCTGTTGATCGAAACGGATCTCATCAAGAAGTTTCCGATGCTCTCCGTCGTGAACAAACCGAAGGTTCCATTCTTGAAGTTTCGCCTTCCTGCGTTCGCCGCTTCTTGGCTAATCGTGATTGTCGGCATATTTGGATTGATAAGCAAATGGGATTCGATTTTCGGAATCGACTTCACTGGTGGTGACGAAGTTTCGCTGTCTTTCGATACGCGTATCGACGAATCGGATATTAGTAAAATGGTTGCGGATCTGGATCTCGGCGATGTGACTCCTCAATACGTAATGCCCCTTGGAGGTGGAGCGGAGGTTCTCAAGATGCAGACGCCTTTCGAGGAAAGCTCGAAAGTCGTGGACGCTATGATGCAGACCTTTCCATCAGCTGGTCTGAAAGTTTTGGGCAGTAATAATATCGGTCCTTCGGTAGGAGCGGAGATTCAGAAGAATGCTCTTTATGCGATCGGTATTTCTCTCGGGTTGATTTTGATCTACATTGCGGTTCGTTTCGAAATTGGTTACGGTATTGGAGCTATCGTGGCGACGATTCACGATATTCTTCTTACTGTAGGCGTGTTCGTCCTTTGGCCTGATCACCAGTTTACTGCTCCAATGATCGCAGCGATTCTTTTGATCGTCGGTTACTCGCTTAATGATACGATTGTCGTCTTCGACCGGATACGCGAAGAGCTGGAACTTAAACCGACTGCGAAGCTTTACGATATTATCAACTTGGCTCTCAACGCTGTGCTATCCCGCTCGTTGCTGACGAGTTTTACGACTTTGCTTGCAGCGGGATCCTTGATGGTTTTCGGAACAGGAGTGATCAGCGACATAGCGTTCACGTTCATGATCGGTATCATTACCGGAACCTTCTCTTCGATCTTCATTGCGAGTCCGATTTTCTTTTGGTGGCACAAGGGTGATCGTCGCAGTGTCGAGACAAGTCATGACGTGGCTCCGGAATATGATTGGCAAGCAGGCGCTAAAGAAGTCAAGGAAGGGAACTAGCCTCCTGTTTTGAGCGCTTGGGAATATAGTCAGCCACCGGCGACTCTCGTAGAGACTTTAGGCAAAGAACTTCAGGTTAGTGGAGCCATTGCCGAGCTGGTTGCTCGGCTCGGCTTCATTGATGTCGAAGAGGTGCGGCGGTTTTTGAATCCTCGTTTAAGCGATGTTGCCTGCCCGTTTGAAATCCCGAACCTGAGGAAGGCCGCTAATCGTATTTGCCAAGCGATCGATGATGGTCAGCGGATTGTTATTTGTGGCGATTACGATGTGGATGGAGTTACGAGTACAACGCTACTTGTAGACATTCTTCAACGTTTTGGAAATTTCCCGAAATTCATCGTCCCGCTTCGCTTGGACGAGGGATATGGTTTGTCGAGACGAGCGGCCGAGCGAGCGATGGATTGCGGCGAAGCGGCTGACTTGTTCATCGCTTTGGATTGCGGAACAAATTCGTTCGAGGAAGCGGAATATATTTTGTCTCAGGGTTGCGATTTGGTTATCGTGGACCACCACCAATCCAAGCAATCCTTGCCCGAAGAGGTCGTGTTGGTTAACCCTCATGTGCACTGTGACGAGGGAAACGAGGCTTTAAGGTTCTGTACGGTTGGATTGGTCTTCAAGCTGGCGTATGGAATCGTAAAGCTTCGTCGCGAGCAGAAGGATCAGCGGGCTTTCGATATCGTTTTACGCGAGTATTTGGATCTCGTTTCGATGGGGACGATCGCGGATTTGGTGCCGCTCATTCATGAGAACCGAACCCTTACACGCATCGGGCTAAATGCTTTGGGCAAGACAAAGCGGATGGGGCTGAAGAGCCTGATGTCTGTCGCGGGCATGAATGCGAGCCACGGAGTGAAACCAGTCGATATTTCTTTTAAAATTGCTCCGCGGATTAATGCAAGTGGCCGTCTTGCTGACGCCGCTTTGGCGGTCGAGCTGTTGTTGAGCGACGATGCCTCTTATAGTATGGAGCTTTCGCTCAAGCTCGATTCGTTCAATCGCGAGCGTCAGGAAATCGAAAAGAAGATTGCCCAGGAAGCGATGGCCCAAGTTGAGGCGGGCCAGTCGAATAACTCAGGGCTTGTCGTTTACGGAGATGATTGGCACCCGGGAGTGGTTGGCATCGTGGCGAGTCGCGTTTCACGGGCTTATGGTCGACCTTGTATCGTACTTGGTCGCGAGGGGAAATTGGCCAAGGGTTCGGGACGCAGCATTGATGGCGTGAATTTGGTAGACGTTCTCAATAATTTTTCGGATGAGATGGAGTCCTGGGGCGGGCACCCTATGGCGGTGGGCGTTTCGATCGACAAAGAGAAGGTAGAACGTTTACGTCAGCATTTCGATCAAGGGGTGAAGGCGTTTATGGAGTCTCATGTTTGGGAAAAAACGATCGAGATTTCGACTTTTCTCAAGCTTGAGGATATTAATTCGGATCTAATGGACGAAATTGATTTGCTGCAGCCATTTGGGCAGGCAAATCGCGAGCCGATTTTCGGATCGAAGCAGATCGTTTTTCGCCAGCGACCAAAGGTGTTTAAGGATGTCCATTTTAGGTTCGCCTTGGAGGACCGCAAGGGACGTCTTATTCAGGGCGTTGCGTGGAAAATGGCCGATCGCATACCGGATTTGAATACGCCAGTCGATATCGCTTATCGCTTGGCATGGAACTCTTTCGGTCGGCAGAAAGTATTGCAAATCGATTTGGTTGAGTGGAAGGCGAGCTAGTCTTTCTTCGTGGGGAAAGCTTTTTGCCAAGCGGCGTATCCATCTTTTAGGTTCAATACGCGAGAGAACCCAGCATTGGTAAGGTTTGGGCAAGCGGTCTTACTCGAGAATCCCGTGTAGCAGTAGCATATGATGGGCGACGACTGCCTGGTTGGTTCGATCTGCTGGTGGATGCTTTCCTTGTCGCCGAAAATCACGCCGTCGATGTGAGAGAGTTCGCAGTCTTTCGGTTGTCGGACATCGATGACGAGGACGTCTTCTTGATCGATCAGGGCTTTGACGTCTTGGGCGGTTATTTGCGTTATTCGGCTCCAGAACATGTCGGAGAGGGTCAGGAGAGCAATGATTGGGTACTGGGGGAGGAATGTAAGAAAGTGATTTATTCAAGATGAAAATGCGAGTGTTCGCTTGTTGCAGTATGTTTCTTATCGGCGGCATCTCTCGTATTGCCAATTTGGTAGCACGCGGATTTATAATTGAAGTATGAAGTTTTTCTTTGCTGCTTTCGTTTTCTGGTTACCGGCACTTATTCTTGCTGCCGACCATATTTTTGCCCCTGAATCCGAGTGGGAAGTGGTTTCTTCAGGGCATCAATTTGCGGAAGGAATGGCCTGGGATCGCGAAGGGCATTTCTATTTTACGGATGTTCCTCGCCAGTTGTTATTCAAGATTGATAAACATTCAGGGATTAAGACGTTGATCGACGGAAAGACGGGAAGGGCTAACGGGATTGCGTTTGGACCGGATGGGAAGCTCTATGGGTGTTCGAGCGAAGATGACGGCATAAATGTTTGGAATCCGAATACATGGGAAAAGGAAACATTGGGCAAGGGTACGCGTTCGAACGATATTGCGATCCTCGATGATGGAACGATTTTCTTTACGGATCCGGGTAATAAATCGGTGTGGCGGATAGATGCGAAATCTAAGAAACGTACTTTGGCGGTTAGTCTTGATTGGAAGCCAAATGGAATCGGATTGTCCTTGGATCAAAGGATATTGCTAGTTGCGGAGTTCGATTCGGGTACGGTGCATGGCTTCGTTGTGAGTAATGATGGACGAATTTCGGGGCAAAGCCGACCTGCTTATAAATTAGGGGTGCCTTCGGATGGACTAGGTCGTTTGGATGGACTGCAGGTCCTTCGAGATGGACGGGTGCTCATCGGGACGGCCCTGGGGTTGCAAGTTGCTCCTCCTGCTGGCGAAGAATCGGCAAATCGATCTTTAATAGTCGTCCGATCGCCGGGCGGACGGCCTCGGTGCAATTACGCTCGAATCAGCCCGGATAATGAGTGGATTTACACCGCCCATAAGGACGATCTGTTAAGGCGTCGGCTAAAGAAGGGCTTTGGAAGGTAGGTTCTTGTGAAATCCACGTGCGTCTATCGCGTAGCTCGGTAGGGGTAGCTGAGGGCGTTTACAGCGCTAGACTGAGTTGTCGCTTAGAGATAAATTTAGCCTAGTTGGTTTGGAAATTGCCAAAGGTGGATGGTTTCGCTTTGGTTTGAAGAATGTTCGATCCGATCGAAAAACTGAAGGAACATCTGCGGCATGCTAGCGTGTCGACGGATTCGGCGTTTAAGGAAGGAATGAATGGCTCGCGCGATTTTTTGGCAGGCTTGTTTGGGGAAATGGGCCTAAACGTGGAAATCGTGGATACGGATTTGCATCCGATTGTTTTGGCGAAGCGCGAAGGGGATGCGCGTTGGCCGCATGTTATTATATACGGCCACTACGATGTGCAACCGGCGGATCCAATCGAGCTGTGGGATTCGGATCCTTTTGAGCCTGTCGAGCGTGACGGTCGGTTATATGGGCGCGGCGCGGCGGATAATAAGGGCCCGCAAATGGCGCATATCGCAGCGGTAGCGCAGGCATTGGAGGAGAATCCGAGTTTGCCTTTGCGAATTACATTTTTGATCGAGGGTGAAGAAGAAATTGGCAGCCCAAGCCTTTTGCCGTTTTTGGAAGCTCGGAAAGCGGAACTGTCGGAAGCGGATTTGGTTTTGCTATCGGATACGCTGAGCCCGAGCGCGGATCAGCTGGTCGTGACAGTTGGGTTACGTGGAATCGTGGCTCTAGAGGTGGAATTCGAAGGTCCTAAAAGCGATTTGCATTCCGGTTTGCACGGAGGAGCTGTGTACAATCCTTTGCAGGCATTGTTCGAAGTGTGCGGGTCGTTGCACGATTCGGAAAACCGGGTAACGGTGCCGGGCTTTTACGATGATGTGGCTCAAGTCGAGGACTGGGAGCGCGAGGAGCTCGCTGCGTTGGGAGCTGACGAAGACAGCTACAGGGATTTTCTGGGAATCGATGCTTTGCATCCGCATCCCGACTACAATCCATTCGAGGCTATTCGCTATCTACCGACCCTAGAGTTCAATGGGATGGGCGGCGGTTATCAGGGAGAGGGGAGCAAGACGATCGTCCCTTCGAAGGCCATGGCGAAACTGACTTGTCGATTGGTCGGAAATCAAGATCCTTTTAAAGTCGGTGCTCTTGTGAAGGAAGCGATTTTGGCTAGAGTTCCGGCTGGGATTAAGGCGACGGTTGAAATGGGGCATGAAGGTTCGCCGTATTTGGTGGTGCCTCCAGGTCGTCCGAATACGCCTGAGGATCAACCTCGCCGATTGGCGAAAGCATTTGAGGCCACAGAGCGAGCAATCGGGGACATTTTCGACAAACCACCTCTATTCCTAAGAGAAGGAGGGAGTATTCCAATTATTGCGGATATGAAAAAGACGCTCGGATTGGATTCGGTAATGGTGGGCTTGTTCTTGCCTGAGGACAATTTGCATGCTCCCAATGAAAGCTTAAATTTATCTGTCATCAAAAAAGGAATACAAGTTTCGAAGAAAGTGATATTGGCCCTGGCCGAGGGGTAATCCGATCGGCTGAGAAAAACTTGATGCGACGGTGCGTTTCCTAGCCGGATCTGCGGTAGATTTGCATAAGGTCGAAGATGGATTCTCGCAGGGTGAATAGTTCTTTTCGAACCTCGATTTGCCAGTCTTCTTTTTTTTCTTGGAGTCGGCTGGCGGCTTCGAGAGTCGCGATCGCGAGATGGATTAAATGTAGGGCTCGCTTTAAAGTGGCTACGACGAATCCGGGTTCGGGTTCTGCGTCTTCGACGACATCTTCTAGCGCGGAGACGAGCTTACTCACAGTCAGTTGGGAGTGCCAAAGCAACTGGTTCCACGGGTTGCTGCTTTCGTCGTTTAGTAGCTTTCGGGATTCGGCCTCGAAGAATATGCGGGAACTGATATCCATCATTATGGATATTAGCGGGTGGTTAGGGAACCGTTTATCGGAATCGTCGCTTTCTTCGTCATCGAATTCCTCGACGTTTTTATCCCAGTTGGGGGCAATTTCGTCAAGGTATTCAATGCTCTCGACTTCCCAGCCCATTGCGTCGGCGATGAGGAGTTCGCATTTAGGATCGTCGCCGTATTTTTCGAATAGTTCCATCAGCATATCGCTGCGGGCATCGGATTTTTGAAGAAAAGCTTCCCATTGGAATTCGTCCATTTCGCTAGAGTCGGTGTCGACTTCGTCATCTGGCTCGATAACGTTGACCAGTTTTTCCATGAATTCGAACATAGCTTGCTGGTTCTTTAGGCGTTGTTCGCTTTCTTCGTTTTCCGAGAGATTCCAATTTGGGAGCGTGACGGTCCATTTGAAATCGGTGGTTTCGATGAGGACGCGACCGTTGGTTTCGCTGAACCATTCTAGGTAGAGGCAATTGGCCATTACGTAGGGAAGGCCGCTTGGGGTGAACGTGTCGGTGGGGACGCCTGGATCGACGAGGATCTTCACTTTCTTCGAAGCGGTGATGTCGCCTACAAGTCCATGTTGGAAAATATGCAAGCCGGTGTAGTCACCTTCTTCGGGGTGTGGGTTTTCGAATACAAGGCGTGCACCAGCAAGGTCGCGGTAGCAGTTTCCGGCGAGTTTGAGCTCGAGTGGTTTGTTGAGACCTTTAAGCCAAATTAAGCCGGTGACCTTGCCCGGGATTTGATTTTGTATTTCGCCTTTGATGACGTATCTATCAACCCTCCAAGCCATTGATCAAAAGAGTAGGTAGGGGATAATAGCACTGTCAACTACGCGAAAAATATTTCATTCAAGTCAGAAGAGAATCGATTGACGGTAGGATTTTCAAGTTGACGGAATGAGGCTAGGCGCGAAGTTCCGATTCGGAATGTCGGAATATGCGCAGCTGCTGATTTTGATTTCGCCCGTCTTTTTGATAATACTGGCCGGGTTCGGGCTGCGTTCTTGGAATTGGGTTAAGCCCGAGGCTGATGGGAGCCTGATGAATCTGCTGATTCGCGTTTTGTTTCCTTGTTTGATTCTTTCGGTAGTGCTCGGGTCGGATACGATTCGGTCTGCGTCTAGCATTATCGTCCCTCCTCTGGTGGGCTTCGGGATGACGGCGATGGCTATGTGCGTAGCTTGGTTGGTCGCTCGAGCAATGGGCTATCAAAAAGGGGCTGGATTGAGGACGTTTTGCTTTGCGGTAGGAATTGCGAATTACGGTTTTATTCCCATACCGCTAGTTCAGGATATGTGGGGCGAAAGCGAGTTGGCGGTTTTGTTCGTTCACAATGCGGGGGTTGAATTCGCTATTTGGACTTTGGGAGTGGCGATTGTTTCGGGTGTGTCGGTGAAACGGAGTTTAAAGAAAGCGGCTAACCCTACCGCGATTACCTTGGTGGTTGCGGTGGCGTTGAACCTGGTAGGGGCTGATGCCTATGTTCCGGAACCGATAAGCAAGACAATTGCCACAATAGCCGTTTGTTCGATACCTATCGGATTATTGATAATCGGGATGACCCTGCGAGATTTGGCGGGGGATGGGGAATTGCTTTTCGATGTCCGATCGAGTTTGGGATCGGTGGCAGTACGAATGCTTATTTTGCCGGTGATTGTTTTGGCATGCGCAAAAACGCTTCCGATTTCTATGGAATTGAAGCGGGTATTAGTCGTCCAGGCTGCAATGCCAGCGGCGGTAATGACTATCGTGGTGGCCCGTCATTACGGTGGAAGACCGATGGTTGCGACGCGGGTTGCTTTGGCAACTACAGTTGTGGGAGTGCTGACGATTCCACTTTGGATTCGTTTCGGCGTGTGGTTCGTTGGGGCGTAGCAATGTGTTCAGTGGGCTGATTTACTGCACTAACTATGCTAATTTTGGTCAATGGCTATGACGAATCAAGGTAGCGGCCATAACGCTCATTGAATGGCCGCTCGAAGATCGGCCGCTACCAATTTGCCTTTATTCGTTTAAGAAGAGCTATTTGGGAACTGTGAAATAGGTCCCATTCAGGTTGCTGTGGATTCGAGAAGACTATTGCGTCGAGCGCTGCTTGGTTCACGATATTCATCTTAATATGAGCGAGAGTATCGAATTGCTGAAGTCGTTGATCCGAATCCCTAGCGTAAATCCGGTTTATGGGGGAGCAGGGGAACTTCAAGTACAGGGTTTCGTCGAGAATTGGCTATCGGAGCGAGGAATCGCCTATCGTTTGCAGGAAGTGTTTCCAGGGCGAAACAATGTTGTGGCTCGTATTGGCCCGGTCGACAAACAGGCGATCCTGATCGAGGCTCATATGGATACAGTGGGCGTTGAGGGTTGGGCGATGGGAGCCCCTTTTGAGCCAGTTGAAAAAGACGGTCGATTATATGGTCGCGGGGCATGCGATACGAAGGCGAGCTTAACGACCTTCTTGTTGTTGGCAGAATCTTTGGCGGAAAGAGAATCCGAGCTGAAACATGCTTTACTTTTTGCGGCAACGGTAGACGAAGAATCTCAGCAGCAGGGGGCTTTTAAGCTATCCGAATGGGTCGACGAGATGAATGTTGGCGCGGCTCTAACTGGAGAGCCTACGCGTAGCGAGGTCGTGACCAAACACAAGGGAGCGTGCCGGTATTCTATCGAGGCGAGTGGGAAGGCGGCCCATGGCTCTACTCCGGAGCTAGGCGAGAATGCAATATACAAAATAGCCCGAATCGCGGAGAAACTGAATCGATGCGGCGTATTGATGAGCCAGGAGGAATCGTTGCCGTTTATCGAACGCGGTAGTTTGAATGTCGGCAAAATTGGCGGTGGAATCGGGTTCAATATTGTACCGGATAATTGTTCCATCGAACTGGATCGACGTTTGGGAGTTCACGAAGCAATTGAGTCAGTTCGGGAGGGTATTGATTTTATCGTTAATTCCGAATCGGGCGTGAGCGTATCCAGCTTCTTAGAGCGACCAGCTTTGAATACGGAAAACGGACATTGGTTTCCGCAAGCCCTTGAGGCGAGTGCTCGAAAACATGGTGTAGCCGAAGGATTTCGCGAGGTTGCGTTCATGACCAATGGAGTGGCTTATTCGAGCGTCGGGGTTCCGACGGTCGTATTTGGTCCGGGAGATATTGCCCAAGCGCATAAAACGGACGAGCACATCGAACTTGGTGAAATAGAGCGGTCGCTGGCGATTTTGAAAGGGCTTTTTCTCGATGAGTGATTGTTTAGGCGGTGATGAGGACTGGCCAAACGTGAAACGAGCTGCTTAATGTTTTTGCCATGAAAATCGACTTTTATTCATCGAGATTTCTCAAGGGAGCCCGAGTATTCGGATTACTCCTTGGATTGATTCTAGTTTTTCCGTGCGTATACGCGAAAAAAGACGCATACAAGTTCAAGTTTGGTTTGATGACTCGGGGAGCCCAGGGCGAGCCGGTAGTTTATTTGGAGACGAACGAGATCGAAAAGAATACGGATCCTTCTCACCTGCACGGTTTTTCGATTGTGCGGAAAAATGGGGCTCAGTTTTTCGGCTACTTTAAGGTTCGTTTTCCGAAACCAATTGAAAATATCCCTGCTGCGGTATACGAGCATTATACGGTGCTTGAAAAGGGACGGGTGTTTCAATCGAATGAGGAGCTCGTTTGGGAACTCGTCGAGAGTTTCGTTTTCGATAAATCCGACCCGGTTGGCGCTTACGAGATGGAAATTTATGCTGATGGATATTTGTATCGTAAAATAAACTACAATGTTTATACGATGACGGAGTTCGATTTCTGAAGTGCGTCTGTTTCGATTCGACTAATAGATAGAGAGATTTTGATTGAATGAAAATACTGATTGTCAGTTCGAGTTTGAATCCGGATAGCAAGTCGCGTCTTTTGGCTCAAGAGTTGGAGGAGCACTGGAAAGGTGCTGACTTCGAGGTTGCATTCCTTGATTTAAGAGAAGCGAACTTGCCGATGTGCGACGGCGGCGCTGCCTTTGGAGACGTACGAGTGATTCGAGTGAAAGCGATGGTTGACGAGGCGGATGGCATCGTCTTCGCATCACCGGTTTACGTCTACAACGTAAACGCAGCCATGAAGAATTTCGTCGAATTCGCGGGACATTCCATGAAGGACAAAACGGCGGGCTTTCTATGTTCCGCTGGTGGGCGATTGAGCTATATGTCCCCAATGACATTCGCGAATAGCCTTATGCTGGATTTTCGGATGTTCGTATTGCCGCGATTCGTGTACGCCACGGCTGAGGATTGGGATGGCGATCGACTTTCCGAAGAAATAGGGGAGCGTATCGATGAGTTCGCTACCGGTTTCGCGGATTTCACAACCCGTCTGATTGCTTGATTATATGTTTGATTCCCGGAATGCAGCGATTATCGGTCTTTGCCGGTCTTATCATTTGGTAGAGGACTCTATATTGACGAACTTGCAAAGGTCGTCCGAGGAGTTGAGTCGATCAGTGGCAAGTCTACTTGTCGATCAAGGTCACGTTGCTCGAGATGTCCTGTTGGATCGCGTTGCTAATTTTCTGGGTTTGGAGCGTTGTGAGAATGAGCCTCTGGAGATTCCGAGTCATGTTATCGGAGAGATCGATGTTAAGTTGGCCCGAATGTATGGAGTTGTGCCTATCGAGTCTTTGGATACGGGGATCCTGTTTATAGCGATAGATCCATTCGATAGTCAGATCATCGACGACTTGAGCTTTGCTGTGGGTAAGGATGCGCGAATCGAAGTTGCCGATCCGCGAACGGTTCAAGAACTTTTGGATGTTTACTATCGGTTAGGGGATGCGGACTATTTGGGAATATTGGAGGAGGTCGACTATGTTAATGGAGAAGTCGATGACATGTCTGTCGAAGACCTTCTCAATATGGCGGGTGAGACCCCTATTATTCGATTCGTCAATCTGGTTTTGTCACAGGCAATCAAGGACAAGGCCTCGGATATTCATTTCGAGCCTTTCGATACGGAGTTCAAAATTCGCTATCGTATCGATGGAGCACTGTACGAGATGTCGCCTCCGCCGAGAGAGCTGGCTATTCCGATTACTTCTCGGATTAAGGTAATCGGCAATCTGAACATTGCCGAGCGTCGGGTGCCTCAAGATGGTAAGGTTCGTCTGACGGTTTCCGGTCGTGCGGTTGATTTGCGTATATCCACTTTGCCGACTCAGTTTGGAGAAAGCGTGGTGTTGCGGGTTTTAGACCAGACCGCAACGACGCTGGATTTGAGTAGCATCGGGATGCCGACTGAAATAGTGGAGTCCGTCGAACGAGTCATCGATCGGCCGAATGGTATTTTTATCGTAACCGGTCCAACGGGATCAGGCAAGACAACGACTTTATATAGCTGCTTGAAGCGATTGAACCAGGTGGGTTCGAAGTTGATGACTGCTGAGGACCCGATCGAGTACGAGATAGATGGGATTATGCAGACGGCGATTAATTCGTCGATTGACCTGACTTTTGCCGATGCCTTGAAGGCGTTTTTAAGGCAGGATCCGGATATCATAATGGTGGGTGAGATTCGCGATCTTGAGACGGCTCAAATCGCTATCCAAGCATCGCTGACGGGACACTTGGTGCTAACCACTTTGCATACCAATGATTCAGCGGGAGCGATTACTCGCTTGATGGATATGGGGATCGAGGAATTTCTTATCGCGTCTTCGGTCGAGGCGGTTCTTGCGCAACGGCTTTTGCGTCGCTTGTGTGTCGATTGCCGTAAGGAGTATATTCCTTCGGTTGCCTTGATCGATCAGTTGGAGCTGGACCCCGCTTTGTTGCTCAATAAAGAATTTTATGCAGGGACTGGTTGTGCGGTTTGCGCGGACACGGGTTATCGGGGGCGTTTGGGGGTTTTCGAGATGTTGGAGATTACCGAACCGATTCGAGAGCTGATTGCGGATGGGCGTCCGGCGAGCATTATTCGCGAGCGGGCGATCGAGCAAGGAATGCTGGCTTTGAGAGAAGATGGACTAAGAAGCATATTTACCGGTGTCACTTCGATCGAAGAGGTGATACGGTATACGTAATCGACTTATGCCGAAATTCGAATTTATCGCAGTGGACAGTGCGGGTGAGGAACGCCGCGGGATGGTAGAAGCTCCTAATCGGGAGATGGCGTCTACGCAAATCAAGAGCTACGGATTAACTCCGGCGAAAGTGAAGCCTGTCAAGGTAGGCTCGCTAAGTGCAAAACGCGGTTCGGGCGGAGCGTTGCAGGTCAGGGGAGATTCTCACGAGATCGTGAAGAAACCTGCTTATTTTGGAGCAGCGATTAACGGGAAGGGAATGTCGATCTTTACGCGGCAACTTTCGACTTTGTTGCAAAATGGTTTGTCTCTGATCAAGAGCCTCGAGGTATTGGTCGCTCAGGAGCGCAATCCAGCATTCAAATGGGTATTGAGTCAGCAGCTAGACAATATCCGCACGGGCAATACCTTCTCCGAAGGGCTGTCGCGATTTCCCAAGGAATTTGACACGCTTTACATGAATATGGTCAAGGCCGGCGAAGCGAGCGGTACATTGGATATGGCGTTAGGACGTTTGGCTCACTATTTGAATAAGGCCCGTCAGATTCGTTCGAAAGTGACACAGGCGTCGATATACCCGGTGGTCGTGTTCGCTTTTTCGTCGTTGATCGTCTTGGGATTGATGACGTTTGTCGTTCCGAAGTTCGCGGAGATTTTCGATAAGCAACTTAATGGCGAGCAATTGCCGGAGCTTACTCGAATTGTGATGGTGATAAGCAGCGTGCTCACATCCCATGCGTCGCTTGTCGGAGGTGTTGTGGCGGTGGCCTTGGTGGGGTTTCTCGTTTTTCGGGCTACTAAGGTCGGGGGATTGTTTTTTAGTTATATGAAATTGCATACGCCTTTGTTGAAGGATACGTTTTCAAAGGTGTATATATCTCGATTTTGCCGGACTCTGGGTACGCTGCTGGAAAGCGGCGTACCAATATTGGAGGCTTTGAATTATTCTCGAGATTCGATTGGTAACCAATTTATAATGACGGCGATCGATAAGGTACGCAATCGCGTGCGAGATGGCGAACCACTGGCTCGACCAATTGCGGCGACGGGATTATTTCCACCAATGGTGTCGAGTATGGTCGAGGTTGGCGAGGAGACTGGCGAGTTGCCAAATATGCTCAACCAGATTGCTGATATTTTTGACGAGGAAGTGGATGCCTCTATTTCGGGAGTTACCGCTATTATCGAACCTATACTGATTTTATTTTTGGCGGTAAGCGTTTTGCTAATCGCGATTTCGCTATTCCTTCCCTTCGTGAAACTCATGCAAGGAATGGCTGGTTAGTTCGGTCATTCTTAAGCGAAGCAAGCCCGTGTCCGAAATTAGGGCGCAAATATGTATTCGAACCCCCAACTATAATTTTATGTCTAAAGAATCTCGTTTCAATGAACCCTCGCAAAGCAAAGGACTCAATCGTCGAGACTTTATCGCCACAAGCGCTAGTGCGGTTGGGGCGATGGCCTTATCAAACGCTCTTCCTGCGAGAGCGGCTTCGGAGACTGGAAATCGAGTAGCAAGTTATGTATTCGGAAATACTGACAGTCTAAGTGTCGGGTCGGGGTGGGAGTCGTTGAATCCCGGTTATTGGCAGTTGAAAGGAGGAGCGTTGCGGAGGCGCCTGAAGAATGTGGGTGATCGGGCGCGTCGAACTGGTTTTCCGTTTCATTCGATGACAGCTGGGAAAAAGATGGAAACGGAGTATGATCCTTCGCTCCCAGTTGGAATCCTCTACAGGAATGATTGGAGCCTCTCGGGCGCTTATGAAGTGAGTGCAGAGTTCACGTACATTGCGGATAGAACGGAGCCTGAAGATGGGGATTCGACGACGTGGAAAATGTTCGAAAAGGGATACGGCAATTTGGGGATCGCCTTTGGGGCGAAGTCTATCTTCGAGAGCTATGGAAAGATTGCTCAAGCTCATCAGGTTGTTTGGTCGGATAAGCCGAACTTGGAATTGATTCGCGCGAAAAAGGGAGCAGGCAGCAAAGCTGCGACAGGCGCCGTTTTTAGAGTGAAGGCACCTAGCTTGTCGCCAGGCGATCAAGTGGAGATTCGCTTGGTTGTGAAGCCGAGTTCGAATGGAAAGAGTGTCGTCGAGACGACTTTGAAGGCAAAAGGGAAGTCGGTGAAGCTAAAAGAGGAGATGGCCACGAACGCGACAGAGGGGTACGTTGGCGTTGTAGGAAGAGGAACGATCGATTTCGAAGTGAATGCGTTTAATGTATCAGCGATTGATTGCGAGCGAAGCGAAGCGGGACACACGGAGTGTTTAGTGTGTTATCCTCTCGGGGAGACATTGAATCAGGAGGATGGCAAGTGGTCTGTTCGGTTTGTCGGGATCTTCGATCAAGACGGTAAGGAAGCTGCTATTCGAGTTGCGGATACGGAGAACCCTAAAAAAGGGTGGGCATCGGTTCCTGTAGCAGGGGCGGGGACTATCGTGAATAATGATTTTCGACGTAACACTGCGGTTATCGATGTGGTTCTACCTGAGTCGCCGAACCGAAAGACCTTGTACTACACTGTATGGAAAGATGGTCAGAACGTTACGACTGATCCACGAATTGGTTCTTCGGCGGTTGGCCCAGGAACGGGGTTAGTCGGAGATGTGCCGAAATCCGGTGGTTATGCGGGACGACTTCCTCGGCTTGCTGCTCCGTATAAGCTATGCGGGCTGAGTTGTCATGCGCTGACTAGCGGGCTTCAAAAGAAAACTCCCGAAGGCTATCAGATCCTGGGTGGTGGTGCGGAGTGGCAATTTCGAGATCAACCGACCGAGGGCGCGTATCAGCACCTTGAAGACTATGATTTTCAAGTGATGGTGTGGGAAGATGATGTCTGGTATATGGAGTTGTCTTTGTATCCGCCTAGTACGGACGATGCGTACAAGGTGATAAAAAATTCCATTTGCGGCCCGGCGAGTCGTTGGCAATGCATGCGTCACTGGAACGTGATTAATCCTGGCGATCATGATTACGGGATGGACGATGTTAAGGGCCCCGAGCAAATCATTATTCGAACAGTGGAAGGATTGGGCCAGGATACCTCCTACATGAAGCGGAACTTTCAAATTGTGCACCATTTAGTAACGGGCGCTGAATACGTTGATCCGGTTGCGAATCCGAAAAAATGGCGTGCTTGGAAAATGCCGAATCGCGATTTCACCTTGGCCATTCTGGATTCGCGGCTGTGGCGGAGTTCTCAGGATGTCGATATTTGGGATGACTCGGGTTGGGATGCGTTTAAGAGCCTTTACGATCGCAAAGATCCCACGCGAAGCCTGCTCGGCGAGGAGCAATTCGCGTGGTTGCAGGAATTGATCGCGACGGATTCTTCGAAACTGATTTGTCTGACGGGCATCAATGGTATGCATACGGTTTGGACCGGAGCTGCCGCTAGCGCGAAACATCCGATGAAATTCGATCAGCGCGATCGTGTAACCGCGGATTACGCAGGGTGGGTCAAGGCTGGTTCTGATCGTGTATTGGAATTGTTGGGGTCGCGCGATGGCGTGGTGACTGTCTATGGAGACGTCCACAATGGCAGTATTATGAAGAACCTTGAGCACAATGTGATTGAATGCAGCTTTGGGCCGATTGGTCGGAGTGGCGGACGAGCGGTGATTCCTGGGTTCGGCCCACGGATGCAAGATGTGGATGGTCGAGAGTTGGAGATGCATGCACTCTATCATAAAACGCATCGAAACCCTCAGCTCGATCAACAGGGTAAGGGTGATCCGTTCTATTGGAATTTTTTAGAAATGGAATTCGATCCACAAGCAAAGGATCCAGCGATAGGACTGCGCGTACGGAATTTGATTGACGGACCAGAGGATGCCCCTCGTGGAGGTTCAGCTTTGGAAACGTCGGCTTCGAACACGGGACGAATAGCGCTTTCAAGGCTACCAGCGTTCAATACGCTGGCAAATGCTGATGTCCGTTTTACTACCCGTGATGGTCGCCCAATCCGGGCAACACGAAGTGGTGGGAAGGGGCAAGTTTTGCCAATCGGATTGGCTGATATCGATGTGGACGAGATAATTATAGCGACTGCGTGGAATGGTAACCGAGCTAAGTCCACGGTTTTAACATCGAAAAAGGCTTGAGCACAGCACAGCTTGGGTCGAAGCTCGGTTAATGCAGAGCTTAGAGAAAATGGTACGAAGCATTGGGAATCCGGTTATTGGGTTGGTTTTGGCGTTGTCTACGCTTTCGGTTTTCGCTGAGGAAAATCGGCGTCCGAATATTGTATTCATTTTTTCTGACGATCATGCGACTCAGTCGATCGGTGCGTATGGCTCTAAGATCAATAAGACGCCCAATATCGATCGATTAGCGAATGAGGGCAGTATATTTCTCAATTCGTTTTGCGGCAATTCGATTTGCGGTCCTTCACGCGCCTCGGTGCTGACTGGAAAGCACAGTCATATCAATGGCTTTTACACTAACTCTGGCGGAACTCAATTCGATGGGTCCCAGATGACGTTTCCAAAGCTTCTCCAGAAGTCAGGTTATGCAACCGCTCTGGTGGGCAAGTGGCATTTGGTTTCGGATCCGACAGGGTTCGACTATTGGGAGGTCGTTCCGGGTCAAGGGAGCTACTACAACCCCGATTTTTATACGAGCGCTGGCCAAGACAATAAGAAGCGTTACGAAGGCTATATAACGGACATCACTACCGATTTGGGACTCAAGTGGTTGGATGAGCGCGATAAGGATAAGCCATTTCTTTTGATGTGTCAGCAGAAGGCTCCTCATCGGACCTGGGCCCCTAATTTAAAACATCTCTACAATTACGAGGACGCTCCGGTGCCGGAGCCATCTACTTTATTTGATGATTGGAAGGGTCGCAGCAATACTCTGGCTGGAAATGAGATGTCGATTAAGGATCATTTCATCTACCAATGGGATATGAAGTTTCAAGAAAGGGTACCATTTGCCAATGACTTCGAAAGTCGTCTCAATGAGCCCGAGTATGCGCGAATGAACCCGGAACAGCGGGCAGTGTGGGACGCTTATTTTGAACCTCGCAATGCGGCTTTTCTCGCTTCGCCGCCAACGGGCAAGGATTTGACCCGCTGGAAGTATCAGAGATATATCAAGAACTACCTGCGTTGTATCGACTCTGTGGATGAAAACGTGGGTCGAGTCTTGAATTATTTGGACGAGAACGGCCTGACTGAAAATACGATTGTCATATACAGTTCAGACCAAGGGTTCTATCTCGGAGAGCATGGTTGGTACGACAAGCGTTGGATGTACGAAGAATCCTTGCGCATGCCTTTCTTGATACGTTGGCCAGAAAAAATAGCGCCCGGTACGCGTCACGAGCAGTTGATCCAGAACATAGATTATGCTCCAACCTTTCTTGAAGCGGCTGGAATTGAAAGACCCAATGGTATTCAAGGCAAAAGTATGGTGTCGCTTTACGAAAAGCCGAATTCTCAGAATTGGCGAAAGTATGTGTACTATCACTACTACGAGCATTTGACGGAACATGGAGTTCCCCGACACGACGGAGTACGAGGCGAACGCTATAAATTGATCAATTTCTATTCCAATGACGGATGGAGTCTTTACGATCTGGAAACCGATCCAGATGAATTGAAAGATCTATCGAAGCTTCCGGAATACAAGGACACCCTAATCCACATGCAAGGCCAGCTCGCGCGCTTGCGAGCGCAGTACGAACTGCCTGAATACGCGGAGTCGATGAAGCATTAAGAGGTTTTGTCGATACCATCGAACTCGATTGTATGTTTGAGTTTTCGGGCCGATTTTAATCGGCCTGACTCTACCTTTAAAATTACAACGTTGTAATTTTAAAGGTATTGAAAGCATTACTTGTGGGCCTCGTTTACGAGGGATG
>JABITN010000064.1 GCA_018700525.1 Opitutales bacterium | reverse complement strand
TGCCCGATCCCGCGCTCTATATGATTCGGTATCACTCGTTTTACGCGTGGCACCGCGAAGGACAGTATGAATATCTATTGGACGATCATGACCGCGCGATGCTTCCGTGGGTCAAGCGTTTCAATCCCTTCGACTTGTACACCAAATGTCCGGTGGCTCCGGTTTGGAGTGAGCTCAAACCTTACTACGAAGACTTGATTGCAAAGTACCTACCGAAAACCTTGATGTGGTAGATATACTGTTCAGGGTTTTTTTATCGAACCTAATTATCCGCATTATTTAAAAAGGGCTAGTGTTGGCGGTTATGTGCAGTAGGCATGGATCATCGATTCGCAGGGGATCGTACGTTTTCCGGCGTAATTAAGTCTTTTGATAAAGACTTTGAAGTTCCGGCGATTGAATCGATAAAGCAGTCAATGTGGTAACCTGCCAAAAAGAATGGGGTGCCTGTTTCGGTTCGAGTAGTGCAACGAATGGATTTTAATCCGTAGTTTAAATTTAAATTCGGACTTTGTTTTTTTGCGGTGCTCTCTCGGTTGAAGCTGCTTGTGTAAGCAGCTATTCCCAATTAATAATCAATGACTGTGCAATTGTCCTTTCGCTCCAGTGATCAACTCGGCTGGGTTGGCACCAAGGCCGTTTAGCTGAAGTGCGATTTCGCCGTTTGGCTTGAGCAAGGTGATAATGTTGGAATGAGAGAATTCGCCATCGGGAAGTTTTTTGTATTTCACGCCGAGTAGCGCTGCGACTTCTAGGATGTCGCCAGGATCACCTCGAAGAAATGTCCAGGTATCCGCGTCAAGATCGTTTTTCTTCGCGTAGGCATTGAAGGTCTCGACTGTGTCGCGCTCTGGATCGATCGTTATGAGTGTGAATCCAAGATTTTTCGACCCAAACTTGCTTAATTCTGATTTTATTGTCCTGAGGTCCGCTTGAATGCGGGGCATTAGTATTTTAAAGTTGGATAGAATATGGCGACTACTTGAGTTCGTTCACCGATTTGGCTAAGGCACGCGTGTTGGCCGCCTTGGTTTTTCCATGTCGACTCGACATTGAATATTGAGTACGATGTATGCGTTCCAAGACCTGGCATCTCTGCTCCGTGATGCTTGTGTTCATCGGCAACAGTTTCACAGCAGGCGCCGTCTTCATCGGCTTCAACGGGCGCAATTTGGCAGAAAGCTTCTTAAGATTTATCGGCTTCTTTTTCTACGCCTGCATAGGAAAGGCAGACTCCTGAAAGGGAGAGGATCGAAATGGTGGTGATTGGCGTACGTGTTTTCATGGAATTCAGTTTTGACTGTTGATTGCGAGTACGGGCTTTTAGATATCTTTGGTGCAACGGAATCCGAGATTTGGGATCGCGTATTCTGCGGAGAGATTACTGCGGAAGCCGAAACGCATCAAGGCCGCGTAGTCTCGAAAGTTTGAAGAATTAATAGATCCGCTACCGCAGAAGAGTTTTCGCTCGAGTTCTGAGTCGCCGCGGGATTCGCTAGTGACGAGTGCGGTGTTGAAGTCGTTGACCCATTCTCAGATTAGACCGTGCATTCCGTAGACTCCGTAGATATTGCGGAAGGTTTCCGGGGCCCATAATTCGATGGGGCGATTTGGGCGTTCGTACCATTCGAAGATGCGGGCGTAGTAGCCTTCTTCTTCACGGTCATCTGCGTTGGTTTCGCTGGCGAGTCCAACGAGTTCCCATTCGGATACGGTTGGGAGACGCTTGCCTTTCCAGCGAGCACAGGCACGGCTGGCGAACCACGTGACGTTGAAGGCAGGGAGGTCTTTGATTTTTTTCGCGATCGTCAAGTCGTCCTTGACTCGCTCGTTTGTATCCAGTTTCTTCGGGCTACTCATGTTTTCCGGCAAATCCAAATCCATAGCTTCTATCGTGGTCATTCTTTTTGTGATGGCTAATGGCTGGCATTTTGGAGTCATTCAACTCTATGCTTGGACCAGCATGGCCTGGAGCAACTCAGAGAGCATGGCGTATAGTCAAGCGATCGGAAAGGCGTTGGATGGCACGGAAGTCTGTGGCATCTGTCAGATAGTGATCCAAGCAGAGGATTCCGAAGGGAACGAGGGTTTTCAGGTTATTGAATTTGTAAGCAAACCGCCGCTCATTTTCCTCGCGGCTAATCCGCCAGTTCTCGGGGTTAGCGTTTGCGAATATCGAACTGCATTTGGGTTTCATGAGCTAACGGCTTGGCTATCCGCCGCTCAGAGTCCGCCTCCTAAAGGCGCGGTTAATATATAATCAAGTCGCTCGAACGATCACTTTATATAGATCGGAGTAGGCTTTTATTATGTGCAATATCGAATTTAGTTATTCGATTGATTTATTGGATCGTGGACGCCCAACGCGCGTCGCGCTTTCCGCAATGCCCTCGGAGGGGTAATATACAATTTGTTATGAAACTTTCAAAATATTCGATTTCATTATTATCAAGTCTCGTCTCTTTGGCGACTTATGCGCAAGAGCACGATCATGCTCAAATGCTTCGCGATCAAGCGGGACACGATCACATTAGACCTGATAGTCACGCACCCATATCGGTTATGGCCGAGCACTCGCATAGCGAAGGCGAGTGGATGCTCTCTTATCGTTTCATGAGTATGGATATGGAGGGTCTGCGTCG
>JABITN010000184.1 GCA_018700525.1 Opitutales bacterium | reverse complement strand
GCGCGGGGTTGATGGACGCAAGATATAAGGTGCCGGTTTTGACAAAAACTGATATGATTATTATTGAATTCAATGAATTAACGAAGTGGGGGAATCAGGGCAGGAAGCGTGTCGTGATGATGTTCCGATTTTCTCTCATTTCTTTCTGCGCCGTGTTTTCTTTATCTCACTTCGGGTTTGGCCATGGATCCGCTGGCGAACATGCTCATCATAGCGATGGTATGGCGTTTGCCGATAGTCTTACGTTTGGGCACAATGGCCTGAGGTATAAAGTCGATTTGGGTTGGGCCAAGGCGGACCCTGTTGTGGCTCCTGTGATCAACTCGCATGCTTTGGCTGAAGGTCGTGACGGGTTGATATACGTGATAACGGACCACCCTAAGAACGCCTTTTTCGTATTCAAAAAAGACGGTACGTTTGTTCGTTCGTTTGGCGAAGGGCTCGTGGGAGGACATGGGATTGAGGTTTTCGAGAAAGACGGCGAGGAGTATTTGATCCACGACGATTGCGGATGTCATTTCGAAGCGGAAGGCTGGAACGCGCATCCGAGCAATGGTAGAGTAACGATTCTGAAAACGGATGGAACGTTCGTGAGGCATTTGCCTACTCCGTTTGAAATGGGAATTGGCGAAGCGGGTGACAAGAGGTTCATGCCGTGCGATGTTGCGGTGACGCCGCAAGGGACCATTTTGATAGCGGATGGCTACGCGACGGATTTTATTTATGAAATGACGATGAACGGCGAGCTTGTGCGTCGTTGGGGCGGAAAGGCTGAAGGCGAGCCGGGCGGCTTGCAGAATGCCCATGGCATTTCGCTCGATTTGTCGGACCCCGAGAATCCGCTCGTTTGGGTGCCTTCACGCAGCGAGAATAAACTCAAGGCGTTTACGTTGGATGGTAAATTTGTCGAGGCGCTCGATTTGCCGAGCGCATTTGCGGGGCAGCTCTTTTTTCGGGGCGACAAGATTTATACCGCGGTATGTTCGTCTAAAGAGGGAGGTACAGGCAAACGCCTTGGACAGTCGGGGTTTCTTGTCGATCATCGATCCAAAAAACGAAACAGGTGCTGAGTGTTCCTGGCGGGAATGAGCCGGTTTATGTGGATGGTGAACTTCAGCCGCTTTATCAAACGAGTAAGACCTTTATCCATGGGCACGACCTTTATGTGGATAGCCTGGGGGCGATCTCTTTCGGAGAGTGGAATGCAGATCGTCGCTATCCAGTTAAGTTGAAGCCTACGCATTAGGGATCCACGCGAGTCCTTCGCGTAGCTACATCGTAGAATGGGGATTATATGCTTGTTAGGCGGCCGGTGGAGTCGCCGAAGCGCGGTAGGTTTTGGACTCCCATGTTATCGGCCATATTGAGGAAGAGGTTTGCCGCGGGTTTCGAGCCGAATTGGCGATAGTTTCCAGGATTGAGGTTACCGCCGCCGTGTCCTGCTAGCACAAGTGGAAGGTTGTCGTGGGTGTGTTTGTTGCCATCCGCGTTACCGCTGCCGTAGAGAATCATGGAATTGTGCAGCATGGACTGGCCGTCTATGTCGTCGATTCCGTCGAGACGCGTTAAAAATGAAGCGAATTTTTTGACGTACCATTGGTCTATTCGGCCGACCTTGGCTATCCGGTCGGCTTTGTTTTGGTGATGGGTAAGCTCGTGGTGTCCTTCGGGAATGCCGATTTCATCGTGGGAGCGATTGTCGCCGTCGTGGGCTAGCATCAGAGTAGCGATGCGCGTAGAGTCCGTTTGGAAGGCTAGCAGCATCATGTCGAACATAATATCTATATGTTCGCCGTGACTAAAGGGAATGCCATCTGGGGTTGCGATGTCGGGATCGACGGTCGACCCGAAACGCTCCAAATTCTCGATACGAGATTCGACTTCCCTGATTCCGGTCAGGTATTGGTCTAGCTTTTCGCGGTCTCGATGATCGAGATTCTTTTGCATGCGTTGCGCATCGGTCATGACGAAATCGAGAATGGATCGCCGGTTGGCCATGCGCTGTTTCGTTTGTTCGGTTCGCTCGCCGTGAGCACCTTCGCCGAAAAGTCGCTCGAATACTTTGCGCGGATTCGATTCTGGGGTCATCGGATTGGTAGGCGTTTTCCAAGAAAGATTGTATTGGTAGGCGCAGGAGTAGCCAGTGTCGCAGGCTCCGGCGCGTCTGGCTGGATCGCAGCTTAGTTCGAGGGATGGAAATCGGGTCATGCACCCGACTTCGCTGGCGATTGCTTGGTCAATGGAGATGCCGGCTCGAAAGTCGGTAGCGCTTTTCTTGATACGAACACTGGTTAGGAACACGCTGTTGCCGCGGGCGTGGTCACCTCCGCCATCTTTGCCGGCGGTGGCATTTAGTTGGTCCAACCCGCTGAGGACTTGAACGGAATCGCGAACGGATTCAAGCGGCTTGAGGGTATCTTTGAAAGAAAAGTCGTTTCCCTTTCCTTGGGGCCACCAAAGGTCAGGGATGGAGCCATTGGGGAAAAAGATATAGGCGGCTCTGAGTGGGGCCCCAGTGCTGCTGGTTGCTACTTGTCGTAAGTTTTTGGCGGCAAGAAGATTGCCGGGCAGCATAGATTGAAAGGCTGGCAGGATGAGGCTGGCGCTGACGCCTTTGAGAAAGTTTCGCCGGTTTAATTGATTTGCGAATGATTGGCGGTTCATTGGTTTTCTGGTTTGAATTTCGAGTTTCGACGCTTTTGAAAAGGCGTGGAATGAACGATTGCTTTGATAAGGCTGGAAGGCCGGCCGTCGGCATTTTTGAGCGTTTCGACGAGAGTATCTACAGTTGCCGTGTCGTAGTATTCTATTCCGCGGCCTAGGGCGTAGGTTAATAGCTTTTCGCTGAAACAGTAATAGAAGTCGTTTATCCGCTCATTTGCAAGGATTCGCTTCATTTCCTGAATGGAGTTGAAGGTCTCGCCGGTGATCAATCGACCGTCTGTCTCTATGGGGTGGTTGAGTTCTGCGTCTCGCCAATTGCCCATGGCGTTGAAGTTTTCGAAGGCTAGGCCAAGGGGATCCATTCGATTGTGGCAGGACCTGCAGAGCGGGTCTTCGCGGTGGAGGGCTAGCGATTCGCGCAGGCTCATTTTCTGGATTTCTTTGGGGCTGGCGACATCTTCTAGGGCGGGAATGTTTGGCGGAGGGGCGGCTGGAGGAGTTCCGAGGATGTTTTCGAGGATGAATACGCCTCGTTTGACGGGGGAGGTACGCGTTGGGTTGGATGTGTAGGCTAAGATGGTTCCTTGTGTTAGGACTCCGCCGCGAGGGCTGCCGGGCGCGAGTGTGACTTTCCGCATTTTGGATCCCTTGATACCGTCAATGTTGTAGTGCGTAGCGAGTCGGTCGTTGAGGAAGGTGTAGTTGCTGTCTAGCAGTTCTTTGAGGCTTCGGTCTTCGCGGATTACGTGGTCGAAATAGAGTTCCGTTTCCTCGCGCATTGCCCGCTGCAAGGGGGATTTCAGTTCCGGTCGGTCGTTGTCGTAGAGCTTCCTCATGATAGCTCTCGTTCGCGTGTAGGTTGCTTGTTGTTCCGGGGTACGTTTGTTTTTCGGAATTTCTCGGACAATGGAATAGGCTTCTTTGGTGGCCATCATTTCAGGCTGCGGGTGGTCTCTAAGCCATACATCGAGGGAGCTGATGTTTACGGATTGGATATCGCGCGCGTGTAGCCATTGGCCAGCGAAGTTATTGATGAAGTTCTTGGAACGTTTGTTAGCCATCATGCGCTCAATTTGAGCGTCAAGGTTGTCGCGGAGTTGTCCTGTATGGGCTAATTGGAAGAGTTCTTCGTCGGGCATGGATGACCAAAGGAAGTAGGAAAGTCGCGATGCGAGTGAGTATTCGTCGATGAGCGGGTGCTGGCTTTGGGAGGTCTGGGAGAGAGCTTTTTCTTCTCGGAAAAGAAAGCGAGGCGAAGCGAGGATCGCGGCCATCGCTTGGGATATCCCCATCTCGTAGGTTTTGTTTTCTTGGGTTCCGATAGCTTTGGCCAAGGCTACGAGTTGATCCACCGTTTGCTGATCGACGGGTCGTCTAAACGCGCGCGTTGCAAAGTCGCCTAGCAATTTGCGCGTGTAGTCCGCTTTGGCGGTTTCGTTTTCTGGAACTCCTCCAGGAAAGAAACGTTCGTATTTTTCGGGCTGTATCCAATGATCACGCGCGTACGGGCCTTTGATATTAAGGCTCTCGACTCGCATCTTGAGGCGTTTGATTTTTTCCAGGTCGTTGGTCAAAGGTTCGACCTCGACGGTGAAACTATGGTCGCCTGGTTGCCAGTCGTAGTCGAAGGTATGTTCGATCGTTCTGCCGGATGTGTATTCGAATTCTTGGTCTAATTTAATTTTGCCATCGATCTTGAAAATGAATCGGCATCGATTGTAGTCGAATCCTCTGAAGCTGGAAAAACTTACAGGTTTGAAACTGAGAACGATTTGGTATTTCCCAGGATGCTTGATCTGGTAGTTGGCTGAGCGAGTCGATGGGGAGTAGAATGAGAGTTGGAGTTTGTCGTTGTCTTCGTCGTCTTTGATTGTCGCAGGACTGAAGAGATGGACTAGTTCTTCTCCCGAAATTTTATGCTCAGGTAAAACGCTTGCTTGGGTTGGAACGGCTTCGCTGACAATTTGACTGGCTGCATCGAGGTATTGTTCGAGCATCATGGGCGAGAGCGTTAGAATATCGCCGATATTGTCGAAACCCTCACCCGCGTCGTCAGCGGGAAAGGCGTCGGCGGTATCGAATTCGATTCCGATGAGTTCGCGAATAGTGTTTTGATATTCAACTCGATTGAGGCGTTGTATGGTTATTTTTCCTGGGTCTGGATTCTTTAGGTCGATTCCGAAAGGACTGGTTTTTATCCAATCTGCGATACGTTCTCTTTCTTCGGAAGTCGGCAGGAATTCTTCTTCGACCGGAGGCATTATGTGTGACCGGGTGTTTCTCAGGATACGTAGCCAAAGTTCGTGATCGCCGATTGAATCGGCGGTGAATTCGTCCAATGTAACGCCTCCTTTGCTGGTCCCGAATCCGTGGCAATCGTAGCAGTAGCTATCGAGTATAGGTTCGATTTCACTCTTGTACGATTTAAGGACGGATTTGCTCGCTTCTGCAGGAAAAAGGGGAGTGAGAAGAGAAAGGCCAACGAGGGCTCTGAATCCTGGGGCGAATAAAGTCATGGAGTGCGGTTGAGCAGCGTGAAGATGCTCTGAATTAGCTTACTCGAGAGTGGAGAAAGATGGACAGAAATTGGGGTCGAAATACATTTTGGCGGTTCTTTTGAATGAGTTTGGTATTTGTGGGGATCGCAAAACCGTTTTTATGATTACAATAGACCAGTTGCTAAGAGTACGAAGAATGGGGAGGGGTTGATTGTTCTAACTTAACGAGTTTTGCGGAAATTTGGGATTCTTGGCGGGGTTTTATGGGAGAACGTCTCTTTTGCTTCCTTCAAAATTGCTTGAGCATGGATCTTAGGACGGGCTCGTAGGCATCGGCGTAGCGCACCATACCGAGGTCATTTGGATGAGAGCCGTCGGTTGCTCCTTCGCCGTCTAGGCCGAGAAGATTGTCGCCGTCGAGGTAATAGAGGTGCTTGACGCCTGATTCATTGAGTTCGCGATAGGCTGAGCGTAACGCTTTTCGACTGAGGTCGTGATGGGATTTTCGGCTCGGAAAAAAGGCGACATTGGTAAAGCTGCGATCCTCGGTGAGGAGAATTGGCGTATTCGGATGTGCCTTACGGAGTTGTTTGACGAGAGGAATGGTTCGTTCGTTGACGGTGTCGCTGTTCATATTAGGCAGACAGTCGATGACGTAGGCGCAGGGGTTCAATTCGGCGAGTAGGGTGCCTACTTCTGGTTCCATGCGTCCGTTGCCGGAAAAACCGAGGTTGATGGTAGGGCGTCGCAACCGGCGGCCCAAGATAGACGGGAAAGCCATTCCTGGTCGAGAAGCGCAGGCTCCATGCAGGATCGAGGTGCCGTAGAACAGAATGGGCGGTTCCTCGCGCGGGGCGACTGGTTGGAATGCCGTACCATCCAAGACTCCGATTTCTAAGGCTTCGACGCCATTGTAGAGGGGTAGATAAAGGGTGTAGCGGCGCGTTCCTGGAGCGAGGTTTTTGGCGACGTCGGCCTCTGTCGTCTTGCCGTTCGGTTTAACGACCGCGACCCATCGGTCGATCCCTCGGTCATCTTGCGCGTACAGGTCCAATCCGCTTACGCCCGTGGCTGGCATATGGGGCATGGACAGTCGTTCGAGCAGCAGCTCGTAGCGAACCCTTATTGTTGGTGAATCGGTTATGAAGCGAACGCACATACCTGCGGAGTGTCTTGAAAGATCCCATACAGGTTTCCGTACCGATCCTTCGGCTTTTGGTGGCAGGCGATCGAAGTAGCGCGAGGTGTCGTTCCATCCTTTACCTTCTACACCCCAGTCGGTGACATTGCGCCAATTGATTTTTGGGGGAGTTTCGGCCGTTTTTTTGGCGAAGATTCGCGGAGTAATTCCAAGAGTTATAGCGCCTCCGATGAAGCGGCGTGTAAATTGGCGGCGGGAGTAGGGTGTATTAGACATTAGACATAGGGTCTGAATTTGGAAGGCGTCTTGGCTAATTTAGAGGGTTACATCATGCTGGGGAGCGTAGCGAGCCTATCATGCAGTCCCGATTTGTCGGGGCGTATCCTGTTTATAAAAAAATCGAGGTAGATCGCTTAGAGGTGCTTTTCGAAGATAGAGACCATGTCCTCGACCATGTCGTTAAACCAGGGGTGAAGATTCCAGCAGCCGTGTTTTCCGTCTTTGTACACGTATAGGCCAGTTTCTACACCGTGGTTTTCGAGGCTTTCGATCGAGAGGCGGTTTCCTTCGGGGTTGTCTCGTTCGCCTTCTTGAAAATAGATGGGCGGGTCGTTTTTGTCGATTTGGATATGCGCATCGGCCAGAGCGTAGAGTGACGGGTTTTCGTCGATGGTCGCGGCTAGCCATACGTTGGAGTTCGATCCGGAATTAGGATCGCGTGAACGTTCGGCGACCGATCCGGTCGTCGTTTGCATGGGGCCGCCCATGACGATGGCCACGTCGAGGCGCGAGGCTCTAGGGTCGAGGCCAACGTTACGCTGGGTTTTTGGGTTTTCCCATCCGGTGGCCATTAGCCCTACAAGGTGTCCGCCTGCCGAACCCCCAACGGCTCCAATGCGTTTCGGGTCGATTCCAAATCGAATAGCATTGGCTTTGACGAACGCAGTAGCTGCATTGCAATCTTGGATACCGGCAGGAAACTTAGCTTCGTGTCCCAGACGGTATTCAATGGCCACTGTAACGAATCCGCGATTGGCTAGCTCGAGGGTAAGGGCTCGGAATTTATTTTTATCTCCATTGCGCCATCCCCCGCCGTGTACTATTAGAATTGCGGGTAGGTCTTTCGATATTCCTTTGGGCCGGAAGATGTCGCAGAGCAATTTGCGATCGCCGTCTTGAGCGTATACGACATTCAAATACGAATCGAGTGTTTCTGAGATTTCGGTAGAAGGGCGTGCAACCTTCTTTTGGAGAGCGGCGATTGGAGCTGGGTTTTGGGCGACGCCATATGCATTCATGCGAATGCGATGGAGACCACTGAATCCAGTGATATAGAGGCTTCGCATATCGCTATCGCCAAATGCGCAATTGATGGGTCGTTCGGGGGTCTCGATCTTTTCGAGGAGTTTGCCACTGGGGCTCCATATCCAAACGTGCTTGGCACCGGCGCAGTAGACATTTCCAGCTCTGTCGATACTCATTCCGTCGGGACCCTTGTCGGGGCCGGAGTCCATTGAGGCGAAGTGAATTCCTGGTTTGGTTTTGCCGGGCTCGATTAAGTCGAACGACCAGATCTTTTTCGTTCCTGTGGAGGAAACGTAGAGCGTTTGTTGATCGGGGGAGAGGATGAGTCCGTTGGGGCCGGCGATGCCCTCGGCGGCTACGGTCTGGTTTCCTTCAGGGTTGATGTATATTACCTGTCCTTGTCTCGTAAGCGTATAGTAGATACCGCCTTGATCGTCTGCTACGAGATCATTAGGCCGGGCTGGGCTTTTAGCGTTGGGATCTTGTCCGGCAATTCCTTCGACCTTATTCTTGGGGTTCAGCCAGGAGATGCGGCTTTTCGTGTTTTCGGAAAGGTAGAGGCGGCCGTTGTTGTAGAAGCTGGCGCTGATACGACCTGCTTCGGGCAGGACTACAGTGAGTTCTTCGGTCTTTGGATTGTATTGGTAGAGCTTCTCTCCTTTGACATCGGGGATGAAGAGAGCGGAGCCGTTCCAGGCAGGACCGTCGGCGAGATTGAAATCGGCTGAGATCAGTTCGAGCTCGGCGCCGGGTTCGATGAGCGGACCGGCTAGGGCGGTGAGGGAGGCTAGAGAGAGAAGGAAGGAGAGGGAGATCGAGAGAATTGGTTGAGGTCGGATCATGGTGGATGGCTGTTTGTTAGTAGAGGATTTTGAAATAGTGGTTTGAGTTATTTGAGGGTGCGGTCGAAGAAATTGGCAGCTCGATTGAAGAGGGCCTCGGGGGATTCCGTGGCACCTTTGAAACCGTGGCCTCCGTTGCGCACTTTATAGAGAGTGGTGGGCACCTTTGCTTTTAGGAGCGCTGCGTGCAGAAGTTCGCTTTGGTTGTAGGGAACGGATTGGTCGTTGTCGCCGTGCATATGAAGAATTGGGGGATCGGTTGGCGTTACGTAGGTGATGGGATTGGCTTTTTGGACGAGCGCTTTGTTATCCTGGATAGGAGCGCCGATGAATCTCGACTCAGGCGAGTCTGGAGCATCATGGTCGATTTTTCCCGGAAAGTCATTCATTCTCAAAAAGTCTGTAGGGCCGAACCAATTACAGACGGCTTGCACCTTGGAAGAAGCCTTTCGGGTCACTGGATGGGTGTCGAAAGTCGATTCATCGTTGGTTACGCCTAGCATAGTGACGAGGTGGCCGCCTGCGGAGGATCCCCACGTTCCGAAGCGATTTGGGTCGAGGCCGAATTTTTTGGCGTTGAGTCGGAGAAAACTCACGGCGGCTTTGCAGTCTTCGACGGCGGCCGGAAAAATGGCCTCGCCGCTTAGTCGGTATTCGATTGAGGCGATTGCGTATCCTCGGGCGAGCATGCCTTCGCAGCGGTTGATCCTGCTTTTGGAACCGCCTTTCCATCCGCCACCATGTATCCAAATAATGAGAGGCATCGGCTCGGTAGCGTCAGCTGGGCGATATAGGTCTAGCGGCAAGTCTCTGCCATTTACTGTTTCATAGATGATGTCTTTTTCGATACGAATGTTTGCGGCAGTTTCCGCGGCTTGGTTTTGGTTGGCAGTGGCAGGTTCTGGGACGTTGGGCTGTTCGGCTCTGTTGCGATTTCGATTTCGGTAGGCTTGGTCCTCTTTTCGGGATAGCTTGCCATCGTTGTTGGTATCTACGCGGGCGAACACGCCTTCGGGAAAGCGCTCCGGGAATTCCGATTTACTCACGGAGCCGTCTTTGTCGGTATCCCAGGTGTCAAATGGGGAGGTTCTGTTTTGGGCGTGGACGATCGGCACGGCGAGAATGCAAATAAGGAGAGCGGGGGCGATGGGTTTCATAGTTTGGTGGGGTGAGGTCGATTGGAATTGCGGGAAAGAAGGATCATGGGAGGTTTTGCAGGACGGGCAATAATATTGACGCACGCAAAGCCGCGAAGACGCAAAGCGTTAAGGAATGGAGGATATTGAACTCATCTTTGCGTCTTTGCGTCTTCGCGTGAGATCTCTTTCGTTTATTCCACATTGCTCGGTAGAAAAATTCTTACCGTAGGACAAAGGGGAATTGGGGATTTGAGTGGATTTGATTGTTTTTAGATACCCTACTCGTTTAGGGTTTCGCAGTTCGATAAACACGGTTGTCCTATGGTTAAAAAAATACTCGCTTCACTGGTTCTTCTAATCGGCCTTGTGGGCTGTTCCTCTCAGAAATGGTACAAGGGCAATACGCATGTGCATACGTTGTTGTGCGGGCATGCGGATTCGTCTCCCGAGGCGGTCACTGCTTGGTACCATGAGCGCGGCTATAATTTTTTGTGCTTGTCGGAGCATAATCAATTTATCGATCCGGCGACGGTAACGATGCCGGCGGATTTGCGAGACGATTTCATTTTGATTCCTAGCGAGGAGGTAACGGGTGGAAACCAGGCCCACTCAACGGCCTTGAATATCGACGGCGTGGTTGATCCTCGATTGGTGCAGCCTAGTGGGGCGAGTAAGACTCAAGTGATTCAAGCGCATGTTCATGGAGCGGAGCAGCAGCACGGTCATTTAATTCTGAACCACCCAAATTTCCATTACAGCAATACGGCAAAGGATATCCGACCGGTCGAAGGGCTTCATCTTTTCGAACTTCATAATGGTCATCCGTCGGTCAATAATTTCGGGGATGACGAGCATGACTCGGTTGAAGAAATTTGGGATGATCTTTTGACCGATGGAATGTTGATATACGGAGTGTCTTCGGATGACGCTCATCACTTTCAGAAACTGGGACCGGAGCATTCTAATCCGGGTCGTGGCTGGGTGATGGTTCAAGCGGACTCGCTAACGCCTGATGCGATCTCGGAAGCGATGTACCGGGGCGATTTCTATGCGACCAGTGGAGTGATGCTCAGCAAAGCGAGCATTGATGGTCGCCGTATTTCAGTGGTGGTTGACGAAGGCGCTACGGAAGGAGAGCTTTCGAGTAGCTTTGTTGTCGGGCATGTTACCGCTGAAGGCGCTGAGGGTGTTTCGATTCAGTTTATCGGCCCTAAAGGGCGCGTATTGGAAGCGGTCGAGGGAGCGAAGGCATCCTATTTGGTGTCGAATGAGCACGGCTATGTACGGGCGAAAGTGACTTATTCGCGTAAGGGTGAAAATGGATACGAGAATTTCTACGCTTGGATGCAGCCGGTGTTTACCGACGGGCGGACGCATTTTGTTAAGTAGGCAAGGTTACTCTGGCGGTAACATAGTTGAATTCGGTTGAAAACCACGCCGCGCTGCGAAGTAGCGAATAGATTGATCAGCACGGGCTGGTCAATTGTATTGGCTAAGTTTACGCTAATGGGCTCAGGGGGAAGCTGCACTTACGTTCAATTCTGTTTTTCGTGGAGGATAACGGTATTTTCGACGTAACTGGAGGGGTGTGTGTTCTTGCCTACGGTCTCACGGTCGCTTGGGGATAATCTTCTCCAACTAGCTCGGCGATGATGGGTAGAAGACCCATAAAGGTGGCTAATGGCGAAGCGTGCGAGTTAGCGGAAATATGGCGAAGATACTGAAAACCTGTTAGTTTACGGCGGTTCCTGCCCGTGCCCAATCTGAATTATCTACCCTTCAATGAGTCCGAATTCGTCACGGAGTATCTCAATGATCTCTGCTTTGGGATTGTCGGATAGGATGATTTTCTCGCCGGTAATTTTTTCTGCAATGCGCGTATAGGTATCGGATACGGCCATGATTATGTCTTGCGGCAACTCGTTGTCAGTTGCGAGGGCGTTGCGTTCATCCATGCGACTTTTGTTCAACAGAATATCCGGCTCCGGAAAATGCTTTAGCAGCGCTTGGCGAAATCCTTCTTTCGAGTTTTCGACTACCTTGCCTTCGCGGTAGCTGGGACCATCCCAAATACGCGATGAATCGGGGGTTCCGACCTCATCCATGTAAATGAGTTTCTCGTTGCCGTTCTTGTCGGTGACATAGCCAAACTCGAACTTTGTATCGATGAATACTTGGTCTAGGGCTTCGAGGGAATCGCTGATCAGGTCAAAGCCTTCGGAAAGCAACTTCTCGTAGACATCTACATCGGCCTCGCTTCGAAATTGAAACGCTTCGAAATTATCGAGGATATCTTTGCGGGTGATGTTGACGTCGTCTTGTTCGGGAACGCCTGGTATGCCCGATAGGATACCTTTGGTAGATGGCGTGATCAACAGCTCTGGAAGCTTCTGGTCCTTTTGGAGACCATCGCCAATGGCGATACCGCAGAAGTCTCGTTCGCCCTTTGCATAGGCACGCCACATGGATCCGGTGATGTATTGGCGGGCGATTGCCTCGATCATTACGGGGCGTGCTTTTTGTACAATCCATACGAACGGATGGGGGATTTCCAAGATGTGGCTTTCGGCGAGGCCCTGTTCGCGAAACAGCTTGAACCAGTGATTGGAGATGGCGTTCAGGGCGGCTCCCTTACCAGGTACGCCTCGCATACCGCCTTCGCCCTGCCAGATGCATTCGAAGGCCGAGATACGGTCGCTTATTACCATCATGGCCAGTGGCGCATCGGCTGCTACATTGTAGTTTCGGTCGGCAATAAGGCGGGCGCTATCTTCTTTGGTCAGCCAGTACACCGAGCGTACTTTGCCGCTGTGGATGGGCTCGTCGGTGCGAATAGGAAGGTCGTTGTTTACCGCTAATACTTTGTCAGAAAGGCTCATGTTCAGAAGTCGTCGTTGAGGGAGAATTTAAAGGTCCCGTTTCAATTCATTTGGGAAGTTGAAGAGTCCATTCTGCCTTGGCAATAGAGGAAAGAGGCAGGTCTAAAAAAAATGCGGGAATGCCCACCGTCCCTTCATCTTTCGCCGAAGGGTTATAGGCCGACACCTTCTAGAGCGAAAGTTGCTTTAGAGGAATGCCCACCGCCTTGATTCGTTCTTGAAGTTCGGCGACGTCGATATCTTGGACACTGGATTGATTCTTTATAGACATGGTGGCCGCAATTCCCGATACCTCGCCTAAGTGCATCCAAGTGGGTTCCAGGCGGATAGTACATTGGGCCACCGCGCTTGTTGAAGCGCAAACTGGAACGAGCAAGTTCTCACATTCCTCGGATTTCGGTGTGATAACTCCGTAAGGGATATCGAAGGGCACGCCCTCCTGCCAGATACGCCCTTCGTTGATGTAGTGGTCCTGGTCTACCGCGTATCGGGTGACGTGGTGGGCATCGATGTAATGGGATCCTATATGGATCACATTTTTCTTGTCGGTCGATGTTATTACATCCGCCTGGGTAAGGATGTACTCGCCTTGCATGCGACGTGCCGCCCGGATGTAAAGATACCAGGGCCAATGATCATTGTCCTGCCACTCGTCTTTGCAAAACCCGTATTGAGCCATGTCCTCGCGCATCCCCGCTGGAACCCTGGGATCGGTTTTCAAAAACCAAAGCAGACCATGCGTGTAATCGCGGTATTTCTTGTGGATCACCTCCCGCTCCTCGAAAGAGGATTCCGCCCAAGGCGTTTGCTCGCCCGGCATGCTCAGCGAAACAATAGAGAATTGCCGGTTGTTGCATTCACGCTTGTCGTCGGGCATCGGATACAATGCGAGGATCTGATTAATTTCTTTGATTTCACCCGATTGGAAACTTCCTACCAGCAATTCGTATTGCCGGGGTTCGTATCCTTCCGGTTTCTCGATCGACGCTTGATTGGCGGGATCCAAGGACAGGTTGAGCCGAACGTTGTAGCTAAGCGGAACCGGACTGGCCGAAAACTCTTTGGGCGGGCGGCCCGGCATTATACCGGGCAGTAGTTTGCCATTCGCGTCGTAAGGCGAAACCTTGATCTTCTCGTCCATATAGCGAACACCCGCCATGGACTCGTTGTAAGTGTCTCGAGATTCGCGTCCCACGGTATAGGAGACCCCAGCAGCCGCCAGAAGGTCACCTTCGTAAGTGGCATCGATAAAGATCTTGGCTAGGTAGCCGTCTCCGCCACGCGTTTTCAAAACTTTGATCTTTGGTCCGTCCATCTCCACGCCTTCGATCAATTGCTCGTATGCGACAGGAATATCCTGTTCCTCAAGCATCTCCAAAAACAGCTCTTCCGCAATCCGTGATACCCAAATCCGGGCTCGTTCTGTATCCGGATCTGTTCCGCTTCGTCTGGCGGCTTCTCGCGTGAAACGCTCCGAAATACCACCCAGAGTCCACCGGATCATGTGATTTCCTTCGTCGCGGTTCAGCCCACTGGTACTCAAGCCGCCCACGTGATTCGTTTGTTCCAGCAGAATGACTGAAGCGCCTTCTCGGGCTGCTGAAACCGCAGATGCTATCCCTCCCGGAGTGCCGCCATAGACCACCACGTCATAATGTTCTGCACCTCGGATTAGGCTCACAGCCATTAGGAGTGATAGAACAAGGGCAGGGTAGATCTTTTTCATGACTTTAAAGAAGAAGGCTTAGGGTGCTTTGAGTGTGTCGCTATCGGCGTAATGTTATCCCATGCTCTCATATAGCAGGGCACGGGTAATCGTGCCGATTTTTGGATAAAATAAAACAAAAATATTAACAAGATACACTCCTTCGTCGCTTACTTGATCTCGCGATGCGAGAACATGATGAGAGAGAGAACATGATGAGAGAGAAGTAACTTCTCACTATTGACCACTGACCCTATTTATCCTTTAACGATTCGCTTTCCTAATTGCCACGACGTTCAACCTGCGGGCTGACCATTTTTGCATCAGATCGTCCCCTTGCTTCCGAGAAAGCGTGGAGGTGGCTTTTCGCATGCGGCGATCGAAAGCGAGTACTGCATCCACAGTGCTGACTAATGGAAAATCGTCGACGACGTCCAACAGCGATTCGAATCGAATCTGACGCGTCCGCCTCGTCTCCTTGAGTGTATCCACACGTTTATTAAGCTCCTCGTCAAGAGAGGGGTCGACATTGTTGCGGTCTGCTAGAAAAACAATGGCTTTCGAATAGCTCTCCAGGGATTCATCGGTGGACCATTCACTCAAGTTCTCCACGCCCGTAACGAGACGCTCGGAGAGCTGTCGCGTCGAATCCCGATAGGCTTGCTGTTCTATTTTTTCCTGTTTTGGGATTACTACACGAATGGTGTAGAGAATGATTGCACTCGCAAAAGCGAGCATCCCAACGCCGATTAGTATCCCAATTTTCCATTCATGCCGCCTAGCCTGAATGATGCGCTTATTGAGGATAGATATTTCCGGCATGGATCGATGTTTAGATATTCATTCAAGTTGCGGCTTGTACTTCGTAATTGAAGATCAGGCTGATGGGAAATTCAATCGTTTTGATTCGGGAGGAGATTGAAGGGTTGGTTTGGCCTTGGCAACAGAGGAAAGCGGAATGTCTTAAAGATTGCTCAATAAGTCGAAAATGACTCTGCCTCTAATTTGTAGGAGCGGGTTTACGAGGCTATTCCTCATTTCCACCTTATGTGAATCGACAAAATCGCAGGATAAAGCCGCTCCTAAACTGACTTATTTAGCAGTGTCAGGGTGGGTGACGACCTTCGGACTTGTCGTTTTTTATTAATTGGATTTGGTCTCTCGCCATTATTTAGCGAGGTACGAGCGTATCCTGTTGATCCTCCTTCTTAATCCTCGCTATGCGAATCCCGTTGTTTCGTTAGGTCGGATTGGAATTCGAGTACTCGTTCTTCCTTTAGGGTGCAGCGGGGCAATGGGGTTAGTCCGATGCTGGCTATCGTTCGAAAGATTACGCAGTAGATGAGTCGCAGGGATCGTGCGGTTTGGGTGCGTTCGCGATTTTTCAAAAAATTTTCTTAACGGAAATCACAGTTTGGTTTGTTATCTACATGAGAAGTGTGATGTACTGTGTCCTCTTTTGCTAAGAATGCCCCATGGGAAAAATGGGAAAAGCCCTTAAATCTGTAGTTATTGTTCTGTCGATCTGCGTGTCGGTCCCATTATTTGCGGATCCGCAGGGTCGTGCGCGTCAGATTGATCGGATTGTTGCGGCCGAGTTGGATCGCTTGGATCAGGCACCGCGTTCCGAGATTGATGACTTCACCTTTTGCCGCCGTCTGTATCTGGATGCCATTGGTCGGATTCCGACACTTGATGAACTGGATCGCTTTATCGCCGACGATCAGCCCGAAAAACGAGCCCGATTGATCGAAGAACTCCTGCAATCCAAGGGCTACAATAGTCATTGGTATAATTATTGGGCTGACTTGCTGCGTGTGAAATACGTGGGCGATAAATTGCATCACCCGGGCAATTACTCGGAGTGGATCAAGGAGTCTGTTCGCAGTAACAAGGCCTACGATCAGATGGCTTTTGAATTGGTCAATGCTGGGGGAGAACTATACAAGCCAGGAAATGGGGCCACCGGGTTTTACGCCCGCGAACCGATGCCGCTCGATCACCTGGCCAATTCGGTGAAGACCTTTTTGGGGATGGGCATCGAGTGCGCCCAGTGCCATGACGATCCCTACGAAGACTGGACGCAGCAGGACTTTTATAAATTGGCGGCATTCAGCTCAAAGACGTACCTAAAGGTGGATCCCTTGCCTGAAGACGAAAAAACGACCTACGCCGAGGATCGGGCGATGCTGAAACAAAAGGATTTCGACGAGTGGATTGTATACCGCGAGTCGGTTCGCGTGAAGCATGCCTCCATTTACGGCAATGGCACCGGGTTCATGCGTTTGCCGCATGACTATCAGTATGAAGATGGCGAGCCCTTTGATGTCATGACCGCGGATGTGCTTTTTGGCGAAATGCCGCCGCTCAATTACAAGCTGACAAAAGCGGATCTCGATTCCTTGAAGAACAAGAATTTCGGACCGGAGATCAATTCACGCCAATCTCTGGCCGGCTGGATGACTTCGCGGGATAGTCCCATGTTCACCAAAGCCACGGTGAATCGATTGTGGCACCAGATTATGGGTACGGAATTAGTCGGACCACTCGGTGGATTGACTGAGGAGGAAATGGGCGATCACCCGGCATTGACCAAGAAGTTGATCGCGATCATGAAAGCGGCGGATTACGATGTTAAGATATTTCTGAGCACGCTCTTCAATAGTCGGGCTTATCAAAGTCGGGCGCTGCCCTTGGGCGTGGAGCCGCCCGCCTATGTTTTGGATGGGCCCATCGTTCGGCGACTTCCGGCTGAGGTGATTGCCGATTCCTTTCTGAGTTTGAAAACGGATACGCCGGATAAGTATGTAGCGACCGAATTCAAGTGGGACGGATTCACGCACTTTTATGATAAGTCGCAAAAAATGGAGGTAGAGGACTTCGTCGACTATTCAATCAAGGGACCGGGTCGCCAGGCGTTCCAGAATCGGGAAGAAGAGGAGGCTCGCAAACGCAACGGCGAGTCTGGCCCCAAAGACTTGTGGCGCGTGTCTTCCTATCGTCACCACGATGGCAATCATGAGGTTGCGGTTCTCATGGGACAATCTACTCGCGATTTGATCGATAGCGCTAATCGGGAGCCCGATATCCCGCAGATCCTGTATATGATGAATGGCGATTTGGAAGGTGATGTAATCGCTCAGTCCACCGCCTTGATTCATCGCAATATGGAGGGCGTTGAGGATCAATCCGAACGGATGGAAATTATATGGAAGTCAATATTGAGTCGGACGCCTCAGGCTTCGGAGGAACGTTTGTTCGCCCATGCCCAGGATGATGTGATCTGGGCCTTGCTCAACTCCAACGAATTCAGATTTTCGAAGTGAAATGATAAATCGCAGAGATTTTATTTATAGAGCTGGCCTATCGGGAATGTCCCTGCCGTTTTTGAATGCGGCTTCAATCCCCGCCCCGACGGCCAAAGCGAAGTCGGTTATCTACATTTTCCTGGCTGGCGGCTTAAGCCAGTACGATAGCTTCAATGTGGAAGTGGACAAAACCGTCCTCGGAAAGTCGACCATCATCGACAGCAATGCGGATGGCGTTCGGGTAAGCAATTACTTCCCTACCTTAGCGAACCACATGGACAAGCTTCTGGTGCTTAATTCCATGCAGACGAATCAAGGCGCTCACCCTGCCGGTATCTATAAAATGCTTACCAGCTACAACCCGCGTTCATCCATCACGCATCCCGAATTGGGGTCGTGGGTGAACAAGAGTTTGACCCGCGAGCAGGACAGTCTGCCGAATTTCGTTAGCATTGGGCGAGGCCGCGCTGGCACCGCAGGATTTTTCCCGGGACAATGGGCCGCGTTGCCGGTTCAGGATCCGAATTTGGGAATCGATTTCGCTGAGAGAAATAGAGCGGTAGGAGAGGGTAAGTTCAATAAACGTATCGATATATTGGATGCGATGAACAAGGGATTCGATCAGGATTACGGTACTAAGGATACGCGTTCCTATGTGGATACGTATGCGAGTTCGCTCAAGTTCATGAATTCCAAAGACATCGATGCCTTCGATCTGAAAAAGGAAGATGCCAATATTGTCAGTTTGTATGGGAAAGATGAATTCAGTCGTAGCTGCTTGTTAGCGGGGCGTCTCGTCGAACGTGGGGTGCGTTTTGCGAAAGTGAATTTGGGGGGCTGGGATTATCACAATGATCTCTATAGTAAATACCCTGCCAATGCTAACAGGCTTGATAAAGGCTTGTCCTCATTGCTGACGCACTTGAGCCAAAAAGGCCTCTTGGAGTCCACGCTCGTTGTCGTATCGACTGAGTTCGGCCGAAAGCCCGAAGTGAATCCCAATCGAGGCAGAGATCACCATCCCGACGGCTTCACTTGCCTGATGGCGGGAGCGGGCGTCAAAGCGGGTCAGATCTACGGAACGACCAGCAGCGATGGAAAGCACGCGGAGGAAAACAAATTAGACGTAATCGATTTCAATGCCACGATCGCCTGGCGTCTCGGCATCGATCCCGCGTTCGAGGAAAACACCCCGAACGGTCGCCCCTTTAAATTGGCCAATCGCGGCGAAGCCCGAAAAGAACTGTTTGCCTGAGCCTCGTTTCACTCCGTCGGTGCAGAAAAATGAACCCCTATTATCCCCGAGTATCGGGAATACCTATTTGCTGCGGAGCAGCAACAAGCGAACAACGAGAGCGTTGTTCAATATCGATTTGGTTGAGGGATTCGCTAACATCGTTCGCTTCGCTCGCTTGTGTCCTCGTTTCACGAGGCCAATAGGTTTCCGCTGCGCGAAAAATAGGCTTATTTATTGTGTTGTGAATTTTCGCTTAGATGAACTGGAAACTTCAAAAGCCACGTTATAGCTTGGACTTGTCCAATGGAATAGGTATGGCCACGGTTTTCATTCTCGTAGATTAAAGGAACTGCAATGAGTAGATGGATATTTGGATTGGTGGCCATGCTGGTATGGGTTTGCACGGTCGGGGCGAGTGAGTTTTCGGAAAAGATTTGGGCGTCGTATGATGCGGACGCCTTGAAGCCGACGGAGATCTTCAAGGTGCGTGATGGCGTGGAACTGCATTATTTCGCGCCGGTGACCGCACGTGTTGAGGGCAACAATGTAGCTCATCTCTATATCCACGGCGGCGGCTTTAGAGGCGGGAGTCCGAGAGGCTTCTACCGATGGAGCCGTTATCTCGCGGAACACGGGGTTTCTGCCTTCGCGCTCAAGTACCGGCTTTTGGATAGGGAAAAGCGCGGCAAGCCGACGATTTGCGTGGAGGATGCCAAAAGCGCGATGCGCTGGCTTCGCGCGAATGCCGAAAAACTGGACATCGATCCAGAGCGTATTGCCGTCGGTGGAAACTCTGCGGGCGCTCATCTTGCGGCAGCGCTGGCAACGCTTGAAGGCTTTAACCATCCGTCCGACGACCTCTCGATTGAAACCGCCCCAAACCTGTTGTTGCTGGGTTCTCCGGCTTTGGATCTGAGCGAATACTTCGGAACGGATATTTCACCGGTGCACAATTTAAATGAGAATTTGCCTAATACCATAGCAATTATCGGCGACTCCGATTCGGTCATTCCAATGACAACGATGGAGGTATTCGGGCAGGGTGTGATCGATGCCGGTTCTGATTTCGAATGGTGGGTTTTTCCGGGCAAAGGGCACGCCCTGAATGCGCAGAATAAATCCTATTTAACGCCGGAGCTGATGCATATCTATTACAGCTACTTCAACTTCCTCGCCAAAAACGATTATGTGGACGAGCCTCTCCCAGCGGGCGACGAAGTGCGCACGATGATCCAGCAGCACAAACTGGGCGAGTGAATCAAAACGCTGGCGAAACCGACTCCAGTGAAACAATCGAAGCCGGATTGATGGCCGGGGCAGGAATCAAAGCTCGAAAAGAACTGTTTTCGTGAGCCTCGAGTTCCGGGGCTGGTTTTTAATAGGATACGCCCCGATAAATCGAGGCTATATGATGCCTCCTTTGTCGGCTGCGTGATGATGTTTACAGATCGATTCATCCTGTTGGCGAAGCCATCATGTAGGCCTGACTCGTCAGGGCGTATCCTGTTAATACTTCTCTTGGAATTCTCTTAGCGGCTTCGCGTGAGATCTCCTTTAGTAAGAAAAAATGCGCGAAGGTGTAACCGTTCTCCTGGACGGAGCGTTGAGGTACAAAAGATTTCCGAACGATCGGTAGGTTTTTGTCGCAAAGCATCTACTTCTTCGTAATTTGTTATGAGCACGCCCCCGGCTGGTCTCTGCCGGAACCAGAATAAACTTACTTTCCCCATTTTGACTCTACTAAAAACAGCTAAACGCAAACCGACGCGAAAAGGACAGGCGAGTAACGCGGAGGTCTTCCGTGCGGCGGCTCGACTGATGGTGCAAAAAGGCTACGGAGCGACTTCCATCAGCGACATTGCCAAGGCGGTCGGCATGACCAAGGCGGGACTCTATCACCACATCACCGGCAAGCAGGACCTGCTTTTTCAGATCCTGATCCACGCGATGGATGGCGTGGAGCGTGATGTCATTGAGCCGGTGAAACAGGTTGAGGATCCTGAGGAACGGCTGCGGGAAATTATCCGACTGCATCTGCACAGATTGTTTGAAAACGGACTGGAATTTGCGCTCCTTTTTCCCGAGCGTCGCCATCTTGAACCTGTACAGCAGGAGGCTGTGGTTCAACGTGCCAAAATTTACTTGAGTCTGATTGGCGCAGCAATGCGCGAACTGGCGGACCAAGGGAAACTCCAGGATCTCGATATCGACATCGCGGCCGTCCACATCTTACAGACCATTTCGGGTATTGCCCGATGGTACACGAAAGACACCGGGGTTTCCGAGGACCACCTCGTCGAGCAAACTGTGAAATTTAATATGTCTGCGATCCTCAAATAACTGACATCTAGGCCATTTTAAAGAGCTATAACCTTACACCAGT
>JABITN010000022.1 GCA_018700525.1 Opitutales bacterium | reverse complement strand
TGCCTCCCACGGTTATACTCGGAAGCAATCTCGATCCCGTTGCAGACTTGTTCCACGGAAGCCCTTCAACCATTAGTGCGAAGGTGAAAAAGTGCATTCGCCAGGCAGGTCCGAACTTTATAGTCAACGCCGGATGCGAAATCCCATCACGAACGCCAAACGAAAACATTAAAGCCTTGTGCGTGCCAGTGCCTAAGGATTGATTACAGAAGTATCTTCGATACGGAAATTTCCATGTCACAAAACACCAAATACGCCTTACTCGCCTGCGATGTTTTCAAAGAAGAACTTGCTGTCTTCGGAGGAGATGTGCCACCGTGGCACCGTATCGAATATTTGGATATGGGGCTTCACGATCGCCCAAATAATATGCGCATTGAAATTCAAGCGGCTATCAATCGCTTGGATGAGGATCTCGAGATCGACGTCATTCTTCTAGCTTACGGTCTCTGCGGCAATGGCTTGCTCGGAGCCCAAGCCATTCGTTGCCCCTTAATTCTGCCTCGGGCCCACGACTGCATCTCCATTCTCCTCGGAGGCATAGCCCCGCACAATGCGATACTGAAGGAAAATCCCGGTACCTATTTCTACTCTCCCGGCTGGGTCCGCGGAAAACGCGTGCCCGGACCAGATCGCGAAGCCCACATCCGGAAAATCTACGGCACCCGCTATCCTAACGACGAAGAAATGGTCGAAGATCTGGTTGAGGCGGACTTCGATTCCTTCGCTCACAATAGCTGCGCAGCCTATGTGGATGTAACCCAAAACGCCGAAGCGGAAAAATACTGCAAGGACTGCGCCCAGCACTTGAGCTGGCAATTTCGACGCCTGCCAGGCGATGCCTCCATGCTTCAAAATTTGATTAAAGGAAACTGGGATTCCAACCGTTATCTGACCGTTCCTTCAGGACATTCAATTGCCGTCAATAGCCAGTCAGAACTAATTTCTAAACCTTCATGACTCCCCATTCAGTCACCCTCATCTTACCTGAAGGCGCCTCCGTCTCGGTCAACCTGAATACGAGTGATGCCAATAAAACAGTCGCCGATCTATTCGAGGAAAAAGGTTATGGTCTAAACACGCGCTGCGGCGGAAGGGGACTATGTCGCGGCTGCGAAATAACCTGTCAGGATACAAAGGATACACGGAGCCTTCGGGCCTGCCAATCCATCGTCAAATCATTGCCCGATGGGCCTCTAGAATTCCGGATCCCCCATAACTCATGGCACGACCATACACTGCATGGGGTGAGTTGTTTCGATATTCGCTTGCAAGCCCCAACGGTATCCAATGAAGCCAATGGAATAGCTCTGGCACTCGATATCGGAACCACAACGCTCGCTGGAGCACTCTGGAATTTATCTACCGGACAATGCCTCGCCGATACCTCTATAGCCAACCCGCAGCGGAAATACGGCGACAATGTTATCTCGAGAATCAGCTACTCGCTAGACAACGCAACTGGGCTTAAAAAACTTCAGCGAACGCTCGTGGATCAAGGCCTCGCTAAACTAATCCAGATGCTTTGCCGCCAAGCAAACTGCCCAGAAGATTCGATTGCCCAAGCAACGATTGCCGGCAACCCAATCATGCTGCACTCACTCGTTGGAGCCAGCTTGGAAGGCTTGAGCAAATATCCTTTCCGCCCCGAATTCCTGGAACAACGCTCGCTTCAGGCCACAGAAATCGGCCTTGATTCAAATCTGTCGCTTACACTCCTACCTTCGCTCGGTCCCTTCGTCGGGGCCGATATCGTCGCTGGTGCCCTCGCTTCCGGCATGCTCGAGGCAGAAGCCCCCATGCTGCTCATCGACTTCGGCACGAATGGAGAAATTCTTCTGAAACATGAAAGCGGCTATTTAGCCACCGCTACCGCAGCGGGACCAGCCTTCGAAGGCGGACGCCTCTCCTGCGGAGCCAGCGCTAAGCCGGGAACCGTATCCAGTATCCAACGCCACAACAACAGCTGGAGCTACGAACTTTGCACGGGCTCCAGCGGCGAGGCGAAAGGCATTTCCGGAGCCGCCTATATCGATTTCCTCGCCTTGGGCCTGGAGTCAGGCTTGCTCAACCCATTTGGACGCTTTGACTCAGAGCATCCTGACGTGAGCGAACGTATCATCGATGGCGACGTCGAAAAAGTCGTTCGTTTTACGGATTCGATCTGGATCAGCGAAATTGATGTAGCCGAGCTGCTTCAAGCCAAAGCCGCCATCGGCGCCGGTGTACTGGCCCTGCTCGAACTTGCCAACCTCGACCCATCCGATCTGCAAACGGTCTTCGTCGCTGGCGGATTTGGCTACCACCTCAATCCGGCTAACGCGATCAGCATCGGACTCCTGCCCCCCGTTCCTTTAGAACAAGTCTATACCATCGGCAATGCCGCTCTCGGTGGCGCATCCCTCTTACTTCAGGCGAACTATTCGAAGAAAATCGAAACGCTCTGCCAGAACTGCCAAATCATCGAGCTCAATCAAGTCCCTTCATTCTCGGACCACTACACCGACTCCCTCCTGCTCGAAGAAATCGAATGAGAACCATGGGAGGTAGCTCTTCGACACGTTCAGAACCGTCGGCGACGCAGCTTCGAATTGGGTAGCCATGCAAGGAACTCGCCTGAATTCTACCACCAAGGCTATTTGAGAAAAGAAGCCCTACCATTTGTCATTTCTGTTTGAAATGGATATTAGACGATACCAGATAGTAAAGGATTGCATTTGAAACATCCGTATCATCCGTGAAATCTGTGGATAAACGATCTCAACCCCTTCTTTTTAGCGTTCCTTCGCGTATTTAGCGGACTCAAACTACTCATGACCTTCAAACACCTCATTTTCTCCCTGTTCCTCTTCGCTACTTCAGTGCTCTTCGCTCAAAATCGACCGAACATCGTCCTTATCATGACCGACGACCAAGGTTACGCGGATCTTTCCGCCATGGGCAACCCGGTACTCGAAACACCTCACATCGACTCGCTCGCCCGCGACGGCGCATCAATGGACAAT
>JABITN010000023.1 GCA_018700525.1 Opitutales bacterium | reverse complement strand
TTAAGTAGAGCTACTACACGGTGTGCATGAATTGATTCCGCCGATCGAAGCGATAAATCTGGCGAAGGAGCTAGAGCAATACCGTCCATTCTTCATTGAAGGCCTTTTCGCTCCCGAGAACATGATACTTCGAGAGCAAAGTTCTTGCGCGATTGCGATGGGAGAGCTCTTCAATAATTCGCACGAATGGGTCAGGCTCATAACCGATCGATTGATCGATTTCGTTCGTATTCATATACTCAGATTGGAGGAATTACGCCGGCCTTGAAAGTGACTCGGTTAGCAGAGTGGTTCAACGTCCGAACCGCCTGGCATGGTCCAGGAAATACATCGCCGGTTGGGCACGCGGGCAATGCTCACACTGATCTGGCGATTTGGAATTTCGGAATTCAGGAGGAGTCGAACTTCAAAGAGGAGACCTTGGAAGTGTTCCCCGGAACTCCGACGATTGAAAACGGATACATGCATGTAAACGAAGCTCCGGGTTTCGGTATTAATATCAATGAAGAGCTTGCCGCGAAATACCCTCTGGACTCAGAGCCCTGGTATCGTCCGATTGTACGGCGCCCTTATGGCACGGTTGTGCGTCCTTAGGAAGGCTGCGAAATTAGTTTTTGATTTTAAATGAATAATGTTGGTCGCGGCCGATTTCCGAGACTTGTCATTAGTATATTCGATGGACAATCTCTAGACAAGTTCCTTTTCGATCTATTATGAACGTATTTTTTCTCCCTCAAAAAATTGCTAGTCAGTTTCAATTGTCGTTATGCTTTCTCTTTCCGTTTTCGGGATGTTCTTTCGAAAAGCCGGATAGCGTAGATCTAGCCCGAAGACCGAATGTCATTTTCATTATGACGGACGATCACACTCATGATCAGATGAGTTGCGCTGGCGATGAGTTGACCAGTACGCCTGGAATGGATCGATTGGCTCGCGAAGGCATTCGCTTCGAGAATGCGTTTACGACGAACTCTCTCTGTGCTCCTTCGCGTGCGACGATTTTGACGGGATGTTATTCTGCAGTAAACGGAATCATGGGAAATTCAGAGGGTAAGAATCGTGTGGAGAAATTGGATACCTCATTGCCGACTTTTCCTTTATTGCTTCAAGGAGCTGGATATCAAACGGGGATTGTGGGAAAATGGCATCTTCCTCACTCTCCAAGAGGTTTCGATTATTCATCGATTCTTCCTGGGCAAGGCGTTTATTACGATCCTGAGTTTATCGAAAATGGAACGCGGAAGCAGTTCAAAGGTTACGTAACCGATATCATTACCGATCAGGCGCTTGAATATCTTGAGAGAACCGATCGCAGCAAACCGTTTTGCCTCGTGTACCAGCATAAGGGTCCGCACCGGCCGTTTACGCCGGCAACCCGCCACGAGAACTTGTATCAGGATGTTGAATTTCCTTATCCGGCAACCTTCAACGATGACTACGCTACTCGAAAGATCGCCGGTAAGGCGAAGGATATGCAATTCGATATCAGCGTAGCGGGTGACTATGAGGATCTTCCTTTTGAGTTATCGGATTTGGATAAAAAGAAATGGATTTTTCAGCGTTTCGTTAAAGATCACTATCGGTCGGTTGCCAGTATCGACGAAGGGATTAGTCGTGTATTGGACTATCTTGACGATAATGATCTCGCTCGAAATACCTTGGTAATCTACACGACGGACAACGGATTTTTCCTGGGCGAACATGGGTGGTACGACAAGCGATTCATGTATGAACCAGCCTTTCGGATCCCCTTGCTCATGCGCTACCCGGAACGGATCGATGCAAGCCCCGTCGAGAGTAGAATGGTGGTCAATGTAGATATCGCTCCGACAATTCTCGATTATGCATGCATTGCGATTCCTGAGGTAATGCAGGGAGAAAGTCTGGCACCGATGTTGGACAGTAAAGCGGATGTCGATTGGCGCGATTCCGTTTACTACTCGTATTATGAAAACTCCTGGGCGCTTCGGGATGCTTCTCGTGAGGATATGAGCGATCCTTCGTTCAATTACTTCACCGCCCATAGAATCGGACCTCACCGAGGCGTTCGGACGGATCGATTCAAATTGATCGAGTATTACAGCAAGAGCGACTATTGGGAATTTTTCGATCTGAAGGCCGATCCGAATGAAGTTAATAATCTTTATATGGATCTAGCGTATGCTGATAAAATAGCGGAATTGACCTTGGAGTTGAGACGTTTGCAAAAGCAGTACAAAGATGTTGGCATTTGGGAACGGCTTGTGCAGCCTGACTATCGGTGAAGCGGATTCTATTGAGATAATTTGATGAATAGGTTGATAAGAATACTCGCAATTGGGCTGCCTATTTTGGGACTGTCCATTTTTAGCGCCTTGGCTCAGAACCTCCCGCGTATCCAAGAAGACGTCACGCGGCCGTGGATTGGTCCTGAGTACTGGACGAATCCTCTGATGAATTGGCAACTGTCGGATGGGCGTCTGGAATGCACGCATGGCGGATGGGTGAATGAGGTGCACTCGCTCACGCATCAACTTGAAGAGACTGATGGCGCTTTTCGCATGACTGTCAATTTAGGCTTGTTGGACCGAGAAGAGGCATCCGAGGACCAAGAAATATTCGCGGGATTCAAGTTTGGAGCGATGGGGCATCGAAATGATTTTCGATCCAATATTCTCTATGACATTACTGGGTGGAATGCAGAAGCCTTAATGAAGGAGCCGCCTGTTGTAGTAGGGATTACAACGAAAGGACGGTTGCGTATTGGTTCTCGGTTTTCGCAAAACCGGCTATCCGTAAATGCTTTGAAGGACGCGGAGCTAGAGCTTTCGGTTAGTCATTCTGGAAATGCGGTTGAGATAAGTATTATCGCAAAACCGGCAGGTGGAAAAATAGAAACGTTTTCTTCGACGATTAAGCGTGCTCGCCTTGGTGGCAATGTAGCTCTTGCCTGCCACCCCGTTGAAGTCCCTCGAATGAGTCGTAAGGACAATTCGGATATCGATCATCAGACATTTTGGTTTTCCGATTGGGAAGTTAGCGGCGACAAAGTGGTTTCGAACCTGAATCAGACTTATGAGCCGATATTGTGGACGCAGTACACCGTTCATCGAAATGTTCTTAAAATGCTCGCATTTTTCGTGCCTATGGAGGATGAGGCGAATGATATGGCAACCTTGCAGCTGAAAACGAATTCCGGGTGGAAAACGATCGCTGAAAATTCGATCGATCCGCTTTCTCGAACCGCTCTGTTTCGAGTGGAAAAATGGGATCAGAATTCAGAGCGCGAGTACCGTGTAGCGTACCAATGGAATGCTGCTGACGGCGAGCGACTTGCTACGTGGGTTGGGCGGATTCGCCCTAACCCGGCGAAGCAGGAGCAGGTTTCACTGGCGGGACTATCGTGTTCGAATTCGGAGTTGTTTCCGAATCGGTTTCTTGAGGAGAATCTAATAGCTCAGGATCCCGACTTAGTTTATTTTTCAGGCGATCAGATTTACGAGCCCTGTGGTGGATATGGTATTTCGTTTGCGAATGCGGAAGCGGATGTCCCACGTTCCGCATTGAATTATTTGGGGAAGTTCTGGTATACGGGCTTGAGCTTTCGAGAGCTCATGAAGGATCGGCCGACGGTTATGATTCCCGATGATCACGACGTTTATTCAAATGATCTATGGGGCAAGGGAGGAATTGCGATGCAGGGAGATCAGGAGGGCAACGAAATGCGCTGTTTTGGTGGTTATCGCATGCATCCAACTTGGGTGAAGATGGTCGAGTACACGCAGATGGGGCATCACCCCGATCCCTATGATGATACTCCAGTTGCCCGAGGGATTGGAACGTATTATACGAGTATCGATATTGGCGAGGTTAGTTTTGCTCTGATTAACGATCGTAAATTCAAATCGGCCCCGGGAGATGTCGTCGATGCGATGGAACCTTTATTCGCGATGCGTGGTGGGCGAAACCTGCCCAAAATCGATACGATTAATGAAAAGAATTTCGATACGAGAAAGCTCGATCGACCGAGCCTTACCTTGCTCGGTAAGCGTCAGTTGGATTTTATTGAAGAGTGGGGACGGAACGATGCTTCGCTAAGAGCGGTCTTGTCTCAGTCGCCTTATTGCCAGCCGCATCACCTGATGGTCGCGGATTTCGACTCGAACGGATGGCCTCAGTCTGGGCGGAATCGAGCGTTAGAAACGATCCGCGAAACGGGTGCGGTAATGGTGCATGGCGACCTTCATTTCGCAACACTCGTTCAGCAAGGTGTGGATGATTGGGAGGATGCCGGATGGTCCTTTACGTTGCCTGCAGTTTCGACTGCGACGCACCGAGCTTGGCGTCCGGACGTCGAGGCTCAAAATTTACTTCCAGGAATGCCAGAGTATACGGGTCGGTTTTTGGATGGCTGGGGAAATAAGGTAACGATTTGGGCAGCGGCCAATCCGTACAGCTTTCTCATCGAGGAGGATTTCGTGGGGGAAGGTCGGCTTACCTTGGACTTCATGCGCAATGCAGGGCTGGGTTATGGTATGGTGGAATTCAATACGAGGAAACGGGAAGTGTCCTTTGAAAGTTGGCCAGTTTATGGAGAACCTAAAAATAATGGTTCCCAGGAGCAGCATCCTGGGTTTCCGAAGACAATCTCCATAGATTGAATCGTTTGGAAGCTGTAAAATAAGTCAGGTAACTCGTGTTTTCGTGTCCTTTCCGCTCAAATTTCATTGTTTCATCGCTCCGCGATTCAAGTGTCGCTGTACTCGGTACCTTATTTCGCAATACCCTCCGGGTATTGCTCGAATCGAAAGCCGCAATTTGAACTGGAAAATCCACTTCAACGACTCAGGCGGGACTTATTCAAAAGCCTCCCGGGATTTCGAGAGCCCTGTATCTTTACAATGAAAATCGAACGTATAGAGACTTTTTTAATCGAATGCCCAATTGACGAGCCATTCGGCTGGTCTATGGGCTGGACGGATAAACGCGGCAGTTTAATTACTAAGATAACGACGGACGATGGTGTTGTGGGATGGGGAGAAGGGGGTGGCTCGCCGTCTCAGACAGTTATCCACGATTGCTTTGCACCACTTCTCGTTGGAGAGGATCCCCTCAATATCAACAGGCTATGGCATCGACTATTTCAAAATCTTCACAACGACAACTTGACTGGAGGATTTGGAGGAGGAGCGCTAAGCGGGGTTGATATCGCGCTTTGGGATATTGCTGGGAAGGTTTCTGGAAAGAGCATATCGGAAATGCTCGGTGGAGCGGTTCGAGACAAGGTCGCAGTGTACGCAACCGGCCTTTACTATCAGGATGATGAGTTCCCAACAAAGTTGATCGCGGAAGCCGAGGCGTATGTTGAGGCTGGTTACGCAGGTATGAAGACGAAAGTCGGCGGGCTCAGCGTTGCTGATGATGTAAAACGCGTTCAAGCGATTCGCGATGCAATCGGCGACGATGTCTACTTGATGATCGATGCGAACAAAGCTTACAGCGCCCGTACGGCCATCGATGTCGGTCGGCGATTAGAGGATCTGAATATTCACTGGTTCGAGGAACCGGTTTTGGCGAACGATGTTGACGGCTATTTAGAGGTTAAGTCGAATCAGCCAATACCGGTTGCAGGGGGAGAGGTCTTGTATAATCGGTTCGATGCGCGAGACTTTATTTCGCGTTGTGCATTGGATATTATTCAGCCGGATATCCGTTATATTGGTGGTATCACTGAATTCAGGAATGTTGCGGCTATGGCCAACGCTAACGGTATCCAGGTTAACCCGCATGTTTGGGGGTCGGCCATCATGGTCTCAGCGAGTATTAGTCTTACGGCGACTTTCGCTTTGTGTCCCTATAGCCGTTCTCCGAATCCATACGAACAGGAACCAGTCATGGAGTTCGATCAGACGCCAAATCCGATACGGAACGAACTAGCATCGATAGCATTCGGACAGTCGGGAGGATTTGTCGATGTTCCGAGAGGGGTTGGACTGGGGATTGAAATAGATTTAGCAGCGCTCGAACGGTTCTGTCTTCGGCACTTTTCTTCTAAATAGGTTCGTGAACAGGAGGCAATAGAGTCAACGACGTGGGTGATTTCCTGTTTTCTCTTTTCAGTTCTAGAATAGTCCGGATGTTGATTTCGATGAATATACGATGCCTTGATTTTATCTTTTGAAGAGAATTAGCCGTTTTGAAAGCTTGCTTCATTCAGACTCTAGGCTGCCAGCCTTTACGGTAGCTTCGCTTCCAGAGTTTTCGAGCTTTGGTATTGTTTAAAATGCGGCCGGTTTGCGGGTCGATATCCAAGACGGACTGAGTGCGGTAGGCTATGTTTCCCAAGTGGCACCATAGGGTACTCTTTTGCCCTTCGGCAATTTCCTGATTGAGTGGAACGTCATCGCGGATGGCGTCGCACAAATTCTGAAAATGCGGGACATCGCCGGACGTGCCTTTTCCTTTATCTGTGAGTTTGCCTTTCGAATCGTAGATGGCGTATCCAGAAGTATCGAACGCGACGGAGCCGCCAGGGCCATAGAACGTGCAAAAGGCCAAATTTTCTTCGCTTCGCTTATGGCAACTGCTGCCGTCCCATGACGCACCAACGTCGCCGAAATCAAATTGAGCGGTTCCCGTATCGGGCGTTTCCTGGTCGTCATCGAAATGATAGCGAGAGCCTTGGTAGCTTACACGAGTGGGGTAGTCGACTCCGAGTCCCCAGCGAGCTACGTCGAGAGCGTGAACGCCGTTGTTGATCAACTCGCCTCCGCCGTACTTCCAATGCCAGTGCCAATTGTAGTGGACCAAGTTGTCCTTATAGGGACTTTCGGGGACGGGTCCTTGCCAGAGATCGTAATCTAGAAAATCCGGCACTCCAGTGCGGTTCCCTGTTCCAATTGTGTCGCGAGTATTATGATACCAAGTGCGAGCGTATTTGACGGTTCCGATAACGCCGTTGTGAAGTTTGGCCATGCCGTCGATCATCGATGCGTAACTGCGCCGCTGAGTTCCTTGTTGCACGCGGCGATCGTACTTACGAGCGGCGGCAACCATCCACTCGCCTTCTTGAGGGTCGTAGCTTCCGGGTTTCTCCACATATACATGCTTGCCAGCTTCGCAGGCGAGAATAGTGGCTGGGGCGTGCCAGAAGTTGGGAGCCGCGATTGATAGAATATCCACCGTGGGATCTTCTAGTATTCGCCGAAAATCGGTGACGACTTGAAGTGGATTCTTTTGGCCTTTGCTCGCCAATGCTGCGCCTTTAGTGGCACGGGTTTTGTCGACATCGCAGACGTAGGCGATCTCGACATTAGTCGCGTTTTGAAAGCTCTTTATGTGGGCGGAACCTCGCTTCAAGCCCATTACGCCGACCCGCAATTTGCGAGACGGGGCGTTTTGGCCGTGGATATTAGGAAGAATCGCGAACGAGGCGACGCTAATGGCACCAGCGGATTTCACGAAGTTTCGTCTAGAAAGGGTAGGGTCGTTCATGAATATTTGGTTAAGGAGACAGGGGGAGGATAGGGCAATTTTGTTACGCCATTAAATTGGTAACAAGGGAAAAGGTGAATTATCGTAAATCTATGTTGTGGATAGCTTTTTTGCTATTTACGAACGCAGAATATTCGATGGGCTCTTGCGTTCACATTTAGCAGACCTTACGTCTTTTGTATATCATGAAACGTTTTTTCGCATACCCTCTCCTGGCGGTTCTGGCATTTACAGGCTCGTCCATAACTGCCAAAGAATCGAAACCCTTGCCTCGGATCCTCATTATAGGGGATTCCATTTCAATAGGTTACACTCCGTTTGTTCGAGAGATGTTCCAAGGGCGAGCGGAAGTGGTTCATAATCGCGGGAATGCCCAGCATACGGGAACTGGTCTAGAGAAAATCGATTCTTGGTTGCTCGACGAAAATTGGGATGTGATTCATTTTAATTGGGGCCTTTGGGATCTGTGTTATCGGCATCCGGATAGCAAAAATCAGGGGAATCGAGACAAAGAGCAAGGAACGTTGACAACTGAATTGGCTGACTATGAAGCGAATTTGGATCAATTGGTAAAACGTTTGAAAAAGACCGGAGCTCGATTGGTTTGGGGTAACACTTCTTTCGTGCCGGAAGGAGAATTGGGCAGGATTGTTGGGGATGAATTGAAGTACAATCGAGTGGCTAGCAGAGTGATGAAACGCCATGTCATTGCGACGAATGATATTCGTTCGTTGACCGCGGGTTTTGGATCGGATCAGTTTCGCACGACTGGCGACGTGCATTACACTCCAGCGGCGTATGAGACGATTGCGACTCAAGTTGTGAATGCGATTGAGCTGGCGAAGAGCGACTTGATCTTTCGCGTTGGTATAATAGGCCTAGATACATCACATGTAACCGCGTTTACGGGCCGCTTTAATGATCCGGAAAACGAGAATCATGTGCCTGGAGCTCGCGTTGTTGCGGCGTTTAAAGGCGGTAGTCCTGACATTCCCTCGAGCGCTGATCGGATCGATGGGTTTACCCGAACGCTACAGGAGAAATATGGCGTAAAACTCTACGATTCAATCGAGGAAATGTGCCGAAATGTCGATGCTGTCTTACTTGAGAGCGTCGATGGGCGCCCGCATCTAGAACAAGCCATTCCTGTGTTCAAGGCTGGCTTGCCAGTATTTATCGACAAACCATTCGCTGGTACGCTTAAGGATGCTATAACAATATACAACATGGCAAAGCAATCGGGCGTTCCCTGCTGGAGCTCTTCTTCCTTGAGGTTTTATCCAGGTGTAGTGGATGTTGCGACTGCTAAAAAGGGAGAGCTCAAAGGAGCGATTTCCTATGGGCCCGCAGCCTTGGACTCCCGTCATCCGGATTTCTTTTGGTACGGCATCCATCCAACAGAAGCGCTTTTTACCGTATTGGGTCCCGGTGTAGAAACAGTGAGTCGTAGCTTTACTCCAGACAATGACGTGATTACGGGGATCTGGAAGGACGGAAAGTTAGGAAACGTTTACGGTATTCGAAATTCCAAGACAGCTTATAAAGTAACGGCATTCGGAACCGAAAAAATCGTGGAGCAAAAACGGGGTGGGGACTATACTCCTATGTTGCGCGAAATCGTTCGGTTTTTCCGTACAGGTGAAGCACCTGTTCCACTGGAAGAGACGATAGAGATTTATGCCTTTATGGAAGCCGCCGACGAAAGTAAGCGCCGCGGTGGGGTGCCGGTTTCAGTGAAAGACATTTTAGCGAAAAACGGATGGGATTAGAATTTGTTCTCTTCGGGGGCAAACTCATTTGGATCAGCTTAAGAAAGTTTTGGAGACGAGTAGAAACGATCTTTTCGACGCGATGACTATTTCAGTAATACGATGGTTAAGAATATCGTCATCGATCCAGCTACATCGGAGTTTGGGTTTTCTAAATTTACTAGAAATCTCCCTTTACGATTTTGCAGTTAAATAATTCCTGAACACGTCTCTGAGGACCGGTCCGTCTTCTCTTTAGGGTTACCTCGCTTAGCTGAGGTGTAAGCCGATTATGCTGAGCAGGTCGAAGGTTTAATGACACTGAGGGCGACTCGAAATCCGATCGTGTAGTCGCGACGGTTTTGCGAGCCTCCAGCGTGCACTACTGATCGACCCAATCTCGAATCCATTCTCCAACTACCGCCACGGCCGATGCGAAAATGTCCACGAGCGGGACCGCAAGGATTTTTTACGGTCCCGCCAGGGTGCTCGTCATACCAGTCGAAGCACCATTCTAGTACGTTGCCAGACATATCTTAGAACCCCCGGTTGTTGGGCTGTAGGAGAGCGACTGAGTGCGTGGTTTTCGCGCTGTTGTCGTTGGACCATCCCATTGCAGATGGAAGGCCAGAGTATGGCGTTTTGGTTCCAACTCTGCAGGCGTAATGCCATTGGGCTTCGGTTGGTAACGTGTATTCGTATCCTTTGGGAAGCCGCTTTGCTGTGCGTTCCCGTTTGGTGAAGAGCTTGCAAAATTGTATGGCATCATCCCAAGACGTTTCCTCGACGGGCACATTGGGACCGACTGCTTTGAATCGACTAGGATTGGAGCCCACGATCGCTTAGTATTGGCCTTGGGTGAATTCGGTTTTGCCGAGCCAAAAGCGGCGAGTGATTCCTACCCTCGTTTGGGGGCCTTCCGCTTTGTCGCGAAGCGTTTTGCTTCGAGGGCTTCCCATGGTAAAGGAGCTTGGATTAACGCGGATCAATTCGAGCCCAATGCCCGGACTCATCATCGACCGTTTGTTTGAATCTCGACCATAGGAAACGATAGCGATTGAGAGCATGATTAGAGTGAACCGCTTAAGCACCGATATAATCAGTAACCGATTGCTGCATGAACGAGTCAATCGGCAATTTTTACCAATGCGAGTTGCATGATATAGATCAAAGGATTCGGTCTGGCCCACCATTAGAGGAGGGCTTTTAGCTATAATTTATATTTGAGGTTTCGATTGGCGATCCTAGCGTTCTCTCCATGTCTAAATCGGATAATTTGAGTAAGTTTTTTGGAGAGGATGCTCGCACGGTAATTTTGCCTATTGACCATGGGACGGTTATTCCCGTGCAGGGCCTAGAGAGGCCGAGCGACCTGATTGGGAGTTTGCGCGATTCAGTAGACGGATTCGTAGTGAATCTGGGCGTAGCGTTAGCTTGCAAGGATGCTCTCGAGGGGAAAGGGATTTGTTTGCGGACCGATGCCTACAAGCCTACGTATCCTGGAAATCCGGACGATGGATCGTATCGACTCTTTACGGCGGAGGATGCCGATCGAGTTGGGGCTCACGCTATGATGAACATGTGTTATCTGCATCATCCGCGCGAGTCCGACAATTTTCGCGAATGCGCTGCAGTGATTAGCGAAGGGATGGAAAGCGATATTCCAGTGATTTTGGAAGCACTACCTTTTGGAATTGGGCGTCCGAATGATTATACGCTTGAAAACGTTGGTTTTGCGGTTCGCTTGGCGGCTGAGTTGGGCGCTGATGTAGTGAAGACCACTTTCCCTACGAATGGAACGGTTGATGATTTCAAAGTGATCGTAGAAGCGGCTCTGGTCCCAGTTATCGTTTTAGGCGGTGCTGCGATGGGCGATGACAAGGCTTTGCTCGCGATGGTTAAAAACGCTATGGATGCTGGAGCCAGCGGCATAGCGATTGGCCGGAACGTCTGGCAGCACTCCAATCCACCCGCAATTGCGGCAGCTCTGAATGCGATCGTACACGATAGCTCAAGCGTTGATGTAGCGCTCAAACTGGTTTAGCAGAGCCTCGCCAAGCTAACGGTACTTAGGGAAGACGATGCCGGTTGCGGAGCACTTAATTGAAGCGACGGACGTAGCCGTCGCGACGTAGGCGGGTGAGCTTACGGTCTTCGGCCTCTTGGGCCATATCCGAAACAAGCATGCTGGCGATGTTGTCCCGAACTTCTTCGAGAGCCACGTAACCCTCGTCACGTCTGTCTTCGGCATACATGATGAAAATTTTGTTCTTCAGTTTAATGGGATCCGCGAATGTGCCGGCCTCAATTTCGAATGCAACATCGGCGAGTTCCGGAATGAGCGATTTACGCTCGACCCAGCCCCAGTCGCCTCCTTTGTCCTTTTTCGAATCTTGGCTGTGCTTTTTAGCGAGTTCGGCGAAGTCGATGCCCTCGTCGAGTTTTCGCATGATTTCCTCAGCCGTTTGTTCTAGGAGTTCTGGTTCTTCATCGGCTAATTGGGCGAGGATGATCAAGCGCAGGTGGACCGCCTCTTCTTCGAAGAAATGTTGCTTGTTTTCGTTGTAGAACTCTTCGACCTTCACTGGGCTGACGAAGACTTCGGACTTGGTCATTTTAATCCGCATGAAGTTGACGATCATTTCGTCGCGGATTTCGACGTCGTATTCGTCGGGCGTTTTTCCGATCGATTTTAGATAGGCGAGGAATTTCGAGCGGCTATTGTCGAATTGAGAGATGATTCGTTCGTTAACCTCGTTGCGAACGTAACTGCCGGGAATCGCTCCCTTGTCTTCGAAGAACTGTTTAACGATTAGGACGTTGTCCGTGAGAGTTTGTATGACTTGATCTTCTGCCTCATCGAGCATTTGGCCGAACTTGATTGGGTCGCCTTGAGACTCCGACTGGATTTGCGAAAGGTAGGGAGTGATCTGGCGACGAACGTCTTCGGCGGTGATGATTTTGTCCTCGACGATCGCAGTGATGCCGTTCGCGTAGCGAGCGTTTAGCATTTCTGTGACTTGTTCGTCTCCTATTTGAGCGTAAAGGGTGGATGCCAGTAGTGGGCAGAGGGCGAAAATTGCGTGTCGAATCATAACGTGTTGGTAATACTAAAGGGAAAATCTATGCATCGCTTCGAATATTTCTCAAGAAGACAATGACCTCATTTAGGCGCTTTAAGGCCTTATTGGCGTTTAAGCGCGGAAAACGACTGCCTAATTTGATGAAATTGTCCGATCGGCCTCGGTTGAGACGGCATTTCAGACGATTACCTTGGGATTCGACTGAGAGAATGCCCTTTTGTTCCGCTAAAACGCGGATTTCGGCTAGGCGAAGCAGTGCCTCGACTTCGGGTGGGTATTTTCCGAATCGATCGACCATGTCGGCCTGCAACTCGCGAATGCCTTGTGGACTATCGGTCATCGCGAGCTGCCGGTAGAGATCAATTCGCAGTCGGGTTTCTTCAAGGTAGGTTGCTGGAATTCGGGCCTGCATAGGTTCGCAGTGGCCTTCTTTCAAATCGACGCGTTTCAGGATTGTGTAGCCGTCTTCGTAGCGATTGTTGGCCTCAATTTGGCCTTCGCCTTGATAGATGAAATCAAGTTTCACGCTGGCTCGGATCGTCAACGCTGAAGCTTCGCCCTTGAGGCGGGCGATGCTTTGTTTCAGTAGCTGACAATAGAGCTCGAAACCGATCCCGACGATATGGCCACTTTGTTCGGAGCCGAGCAGGTTTCCGGCGCCTCGAAGCTCGAGGTCGCGCATGGCGATTCGGAAACCGGCTCCAAGCTGATTGTGTTGGCGAATCGCTTTCAAGCGCTGGCGCGCGATATCCATGAGGCGCTTATGCTTGCGGAGTAAGAGGTAGGCGTAGGCCTGCCGCTTGAAGCGGCCGACACGACCTCGAATTTGATAGAGCTGCCCTAATCCGAATCGGTCGGCTCCTTCGATGATGATTGTATTGCAGTTGGGAATATCGAGTCCGGATTCGATAATGGTAGTGCAAACGAGGACTTGGTAACGGCCGTCGATGAAATCGACCATGACCCGTTCGAGTTGTTTTTCGTCCATCTGCCCATGACCGATGACGAACGAAATCTCGGGCATTAGCTCTTGTAGTCGCCGCATCGCCCCATCGATGGTTTGGACGCGATTGTGCAGATAGAATACTTGTCCGTCGCGGGCGATTTCCTTGCGGATGACTTCCGTGACTAGTTTTTCGTCGTAGCTTTTGACGATCGTCTGGACGGGTTTACGTTCCTGCGGGGCTGTTTCAATGACGCTCAATTCGCGTGCTCCGGTTAACGCCATGTAGAGTGTGCGTGGAATCGGTGTGGCCGACAAGGTGAGGATGTCGATCGTCTCGCGCCATTGCTTGAAGCGTTCCTTGTGTTTGACGCCAAAGCGTTGTTCTTCGTCGACTACAACGAGACCGAGGTCCTTGAAGGAAACGTCTGTTTGTATTAATCGATGGGTGCCGATAAGAATGTCCACTCGGCCAGCAGCAGTTGATTGCAGAATCTTTTTGATTTCCTTAGGTTTGCGGAAGCGGCTCACTAATTCGACAACGATGGGGTAGCTTGCCATCCTGTCGTGGAAATTGAGGAAATGCTGCTGGGCCAGGATAGTTGTCGGCACGAGTATCGCAACTTGTTTGCCGTTCATTACCGCTTTGAATGCCGCTCGGATTGCGACCTCGGTTTTTCCGTATCCGACATCTCCGCACACGAGACGATCCATGGGCTGGTCCTTTTCCATGTCTGACTTGGCCGCCTCGATGGCTTTCATCTGATCGGGCGTTTCCTTGTAGGGAAAACCGCTTTCGAATTCGCGTTGCCAATCGGTGTCGGCCGAGAATGCAAATCCTTCTGTCGTATCGCGCTTCGCTTGGATCTGCAGCAATTGGGCTGCCAAATCGAGAGTGGCACGTTCAGCGGCTTCGCGTGTTTTCGCCCAGCGGTTCGAGCCAAGTTTGCCCAGTTTAGGGCGGGATTTCGTAATGCCGACATAGCGGCTGACGAGGTGCGACTCTTGGAGCGGGACATGAAGGACGATTTCTTGATCGAACTCCAATGAGAGGACTTCTCGGAGGTGTCCGCCTATATCGACTTTGGTTATGCCGCGATAAACTGCAATTCCGTGCTGAAGGTGTACTACGAATTCTCCATCCACCAATTCCGCGAAATCGAGGAGCTGGTCGATTTGAGATTGGGCTACAAGAGCCTTTTTTCGGACCGCTACTTTTCGGTGGCGACGTCGCCCGAAGAGTTCCGTCTCGGTGACGAATACGATGCCTTTTGCCCTGGTGATAAACGGCCAAGACAAGCGCCCGAGGTTTGGGCGAAAATGAATGCGGCAACCTTGGTTTAGGTCGCCTATCCATAAGAGGGGTTTTAGCTCTTTGAGGGAATTGGACTGTTTGATCGTTTCGAGGAGGCGTTTTTCGTCACTCTTGTTAGGAAGGATGAAGACGATTTGTTCGCCATTGGATTCCCATTCCCTAACCTGTTCCAAAAATCGAATACGGGCCGCTTGTTCGTCCGCGAGGCGTTCGTCGGCGAATTTAGTTTCATCCGGATAGGTTCGATAGAATGCTAGCGATTCCGCTTCGTAGGTGGTTGTAGCGGCCTCGTCGTCTTCCGCGTCGAGGTCGAGGTCTGAAAAAGTGGTCCACGAATCGGCGCATTCCGAGCGGGCGTCGAGGAGGCGTTTCCAGAAAGTCCCCATCGGGTGTGCCTCTGCGGAGTCGGGAACGGTATCGAAGGATTCGAGTAGTTCGTCAGGCTCGACGATTCCCCAAGACATCGAAGCCGGGAGGTAATCGATCATTCCGTTGAGCGATGCGGCCAGCTCTAGGCGAGGAGACGCGTCGATGGTTACGCTGAAGACCGATTTTCCGGATCTTTGGGTTACGGGATCGAGTTCTTTGATCGAGTCTATTTCGTCGCCAAAGAAATCAATCCGATAGGGTTTGTCGGCGGTGACTGGATACACGTCAATTAGACCACCGCGTTTTGCGAATTGTCCGGGAGCTTCGCATAGGCCTTCGTTGTCGTAGTCAAGCGCTTCCAGATCGGCAGTGAATCTTGCGAATCCGTAGTTGTCGTTGGCTTGCAGGACGATTTGCCTCTGGGCCATCGCCGCACGGTCTGGAGTGGGTTGCGAAAGAGCGGCTGGGGTTGTAACGATGACGCGTTTTCTCGTGTCATCGCTGCAGCTGATCGCGTCGAGAGCAGCTATCCGATCGCTTCCGGATTCGAATCGAGCCGCGAAATCATCACTGGAAACATCGGTCTCCGGGAAATGGATGAAGTCGATGTGCGTCTCAGTACGACGCGATTGCTGAGCGAAGAAAATTAAATCTGCAGTCCATTGTTCTGCGAGATTCGAATTGCGAGCAACGATGATTAGCAGCGATGCTTTATCGCTAGATACCCATTGCTCGAGAATGGGGCAGAGCGCTTCTGAGCCGACTCCGATGAGCCGCTCAAAGCTTCGAGCCTTCGAAGGAAGCAAAGCCGAGCCGAGTGAGCTCATTTTCGATTTTCGAGGACGGCAATTGCTTCGAGCGCCGCGCTTTCGGCGGCCTCTTTTTTCGTGGGTCCTTTACCGACGCCCAGTTTGTCTTCGTTGCAGAAAATAGTAATTTCGAAGAGTCGATTGTGAGGATTGCCTTCTTCAGCAGTCGTCTCGTAGCGGAGAGCATTGTTGCCAAACTCGGGTTGAATGAGTTCTTGCAGGTGCCCTTTGGGGTTGGAGATCACTCCTTCTTCGACCGGGCTTTCATCCAGGTTGTCGTAGAGCTTTAGAACCAGGTCGCGTGCCGTAGGCCAATCGCTGTCTAGGTAGACGGCGCCGACGATGGATTCGAAGACGTCGCCCAATGCGGAATCCTTTTCGGCGACACCGGTTTCGCGATCTCGCTTTTTGAGCAATATAAATTCGTTGAGGCCGAGGCGTCGAGCGATCTGAGCCATGTAGTCCCCGCGGGCGTAGCCTGAGCGGGTTTTGGTTAGTTGGCCTTCGCGTTCGTTGGGAAATTTGAAGTAGAGCGTTTCGGTAAGGACTAGTTGAATCACCGCGTCGCCTAGGAATTCAAGGCGTTGATTGTTGTTGATCTGCTCGCGCGAGTGAAGGAGGTAGGATGGATGAGTGAGCCCTTTTACGAGAAGGCTTTTGTTGTTAAAGGTGTAGTCGAGGGCTCTTTCTACGTCTTTTATTTGCATCTTGGACATCTCCCCGGCGATCTTTTTATCGTAGGGTTCGGTCCGGGGCGATTCGGAAAGGCTCTTGAAAATACGTTTCAACTTAGATCGAACCATGCGAGAAATGTGGGGAATTATGAATGCGTTCGAGCACCTTAAGCATTCTTGAGCTCGAAGCGTTTGATGAGCTCTTCGGCCAGGTTGCGGTAAGCGGTGGCGCCAGGGTTCGACTTGTCGTACTCGAATATCGTTTGACCGAATGAGGGAGCCTCGCTGATTCGGACGGTGCGCGGTATTACGGTTTTGAAAATAAGATCCGGCAAATTAGTTTGCACTTCCTGGACGACTTCGCGGGAAAGTTTGGTGCGAATGTCGAACATGGTCATTATGATGCCGCCGATTTCGAGGCGATCATTGACGCCTGCTTCGTGGAGGCGTTCGACGACGCTGAGAATCTGGCCGAGTCCTTCGAGGGCGAGGTATTCGCATTGCAGGGCGACCAGAAGGTAGTCGGCTGACGCGAGGCTATTCATCGAAAGCATACCTAACGCAGGCGGGCAATCGATGATGATGACCTGGTAAATATTGGATTCGATGAGAGGGCGAATGGCTTCGGTGACCTGGCCCAAGTGGTTGTCTTTTTGGGCGAGTTCGATTTCCGCTGCAGCGAGATCGACTTCCGATGGCAGGAGACTGAGGCGTTTGCGTCCAGTCTCAAAGATCATATCTGCGGCATCTCCATCCTCCATCAGCGCGGGATAGATGCTGCGGCCTTCTTCTTTTTCGAAGCCGAGACCGCTCGTTGCGTTTGCCTGAGGGTCTAAGTCGATAAGAAGCGTTTCTATGCCGCTTTCGGCCAGGCCTGCTGCCAGGTTAACGGCAGTTGTGGTTTTGCCTACACCTCCTTTTTGATTCGCTATGGTAAATACTTTGCAAGCCATCTTGGCGGCGTTTTATGAATCAATTTTGCTGCAAAGCAACGGTTAAAAAGGGGGCTGGGAGGCTATTCTTTCGACCAGAGGCGCGTGTTTAGATTTAGGTCTTCGATAATGTCGATGATCATATCGAGGTCGTTTCTGAATACTTGAACTTGAGAGAGGTCGTTGACGGGGGTGAAGACCTTGGGTTCGAAGTGATTCTTGTCGGTGCTCAAGGCGATGTAGACTCGTGATTTTAGAAAGGCTAGGTGCATCTTGGCTCCGAATTTGGATCGATAGCTGAGGATGCGTCGCATGAGTCCGGGTGAAAGGATGTAGCGGGCTTCGATTTGGTCGTCTCCGTAAACGCAGAATTCGCGTTCGAATTCGGGATCCTCGAGCTTGATGAGTTCTCCGCGAGTGAGATTCATCCCCTGAAGCTTCTTTCCCAGGAAACCGAAGAGTTTCTCGGCGGTGTCGGGCAGCACGACAGTATGCGTGCGAAAGTCTTTGTGGAAATCTGCGATAAAGAAGATCCCTTTGAAAATGGTATGCCAACGGGTGCTGGTTCTTCCTTTGCTGTCGCTACTAGTCGTTTTGTATTGGGCGTGGAGTTCGGAGAATTCGAAATCGGTCTTGCCGCAGATTCCGGAGATATGATCTTCGCCTTTATATCGATCGATACCTTTGAGGAAGAGCTTGCTGCTTTGGAATTTTCCTTCGCTTACATAGGATTCGGGATGGTAGTTTAGGCCTGGTTTATAAGCTTGGATGACGGCTCGGACAACTTCGTTCTTATATCCTTTTTTATAAGAATTCGTGATGAGGTATAAAATGCCCACTCCCAATAATCCGGATACGACTACCACGATAAAAATCGGCTGAACAGGTTGGGCACTGCGTTGGGAAATGTTAATGCAAAAGAGTGCGCCAAGTCCTCCAATGATGAACATGCAGGTAAACCATTTTTTGAGGCACTTTTTCCGCTGAACTTCGAATTGCTCCAGGAGGGGGGATATCTTTTGTTCAAAGGTAGCAGTCGATGCGTTTTGTTCCGTCATACCGGTCGCGGTGTTAGAAGGCTTTGCGAAGGGAGGCGGGACTAGTTATCGAACAGCTTGCCGACATCGATATTCTCGCGTTCGGTTTTGGGAATTTCGAAGAGTTGTCGGCGAGCATAATTCATCATGCCGGCAACGATGCTCGAGGGGAACATTTCGATGGCGTTGTTAAAGTCAGTTACCGCAGCGTTGAATGCCCGTCGAGCTGCCGAGATTTGCTCTTCGGTTTCGTTTAACGTGCGTTGGAGTTGAACGAAGTTTTCGTTCGCTTTCAATTCGGGGTAGCTTTCCACGGCAACCATGATGCCTCCCATTGCTTTAGAAATTTGGTTATCGACTTGTACTTGTTCATCGGAGGAAAGGCTGCCTGAGATAGCCTTGGCTCGCAATTCCGTGATTTCGGTTAGCGTCTCTTTTTCGTGGGTAGCGTATTGTTTAACAGTTGCGACAAGATTGGGAATCAGGTCGTAACGTTTCTTGAGCATCGTGTCGATGCTGGCGAATGCGTTTTCCACCTGGTTTTTTTTCCCAACTAGGCCGTTGTAGATTACGATATAGAATAGGGCAAATACGGCGACGGCGACTAGAACGATTATCATAACGGTATTTTGATTTTAGGTTATTGTCTCGGGAAGTGAAAAATCAGCAAGGTGTTACGCCTTTTTTGAGGATGATGTTTCCGTATTGAGCGGTGTCTCCGGTCATCACGACGGCGAACGCGGTCTGAGAGCGATCGTAGAAATCGAAGCGCTCGACTCTTTCTGGAGGTTTGGTTTCCGGCCAGGTCGTGCGGATGGCTTTGAGGAAACTTGACTCGACGCTTGGGTCGAGTTGATCGCGGTCGACTGGAGCCATCATGGTGAGTGGATTTTCGACGTATTGATCTAGAATGAAAAGGGGAGCGATGCCTGAAAGTAAATCGGCAATTTTCAGGCCATCTGCGCGAATGCAATTAGGATTGGTGGAATCGCCAGGAAAATGCGCATCGGCAAGCACGATCTCGTCGCCGTGACCCATGCAATAAAGAGCGTTGAGTAGTTCTGGGCTGAGTAGAGGAGAGATTCCGATGAGCATTTTTATAAGGTTGAAGTATGAAGGTTGAAGGAGATTGGTGAGTGTGGCTACTTCGAATTTGCTGGCTTGAGGGGTGTGAAAATGTAGGGACGCCGCCTCTGCGGATTGTTGACAAATTAGATAGGCCCTACGATCTGATTTGGTTACGCCAATTTTCTGTGGCGTAGTCGGTCGACGGCTACAGCGAGGATTATAATACCGCCGATGACCATTTCTTGCACCCATTTCGGCCAGCCCATTTGTTGTCCGCCCATATAGAGAATCGTTATGATTAAGGCTCCGATGATTGTGCCGAGAATGGAGCCTTCGCCGCCTGAAAAACTCGCTCCACCGATGATGACGGCGGCGATGACGAAGAGTTCGTACATAATGCCCGTAGTGGGTTGACCAACGCCGCCGATATAGGAAAATTGCATAAAGCCGGCTAGAGCGCAGAAAAATCCGGTAAGCGCGTAAACGATTAGCTTAGTGCGTCCGACTGGTACCCCGCAAAGGCGAGCGGTTTCCTCGTTGGATCCGACTGCGTAAACGTGTCGCCCGAATCGGGTATATTTAAGTATGAAGGACGCAATGCCGATGCAAACGATAAGAATCCAAACTCCCGCTGGAAGCAGCATCCAGCTTTTGGCTTTGTTGGTGAGAGTTGGATCCATCAAGCTACCGATCCAGGTTTCTTCAGGCGGGTAGATGTCTCGTTCGTTTGCAATTCCTTTGGCGAGTCCGCGAATGATTCCCATGCTGCCGAGAGTCACGATGAACGGAACCATTTTGAGACGCACGATAAGTGCTCCGTTGAAGAGGCCTACGAGCGATGATGCGGCGATTGCGAGCACGCATGCTAGTAAAGGCGTAGCGAAGGGGTATTGGTGAACGAGATACACGAGTTCGCCATTGGGGCCGTCGATTTGAATATTGAGGGTCCAGGCGACAACTACGACCGCGAGCGCGATGATGGAACCGACTGAGAGATCAATTCCGGCGGTTATGATAACGAATGTCATTCCGAGAGCTGCAGTCGCGTAGACGGAGCTTTGGCGGACGATGTTTTCAAGATTGCGCAGAGTGTAGAACTTTCCGTCTTCGACGAAGATTGCGAAGAAGAGGAATACGATTATCAAAGCGAGAAAGCGGGCTCCGAGATTGAACCAGGCTTTAGATTGAAGTGTTTTGAATGGATTGGTTTTAAGGGCGTTGGGCATGTTTATACGAAATGGCTATTCTTGTCCTATGGCGGTAGCCATAAGTTGGCGCTCGTCCCAGTCTTCGACAGGTTTGGCTTCGCTGAGTTGACCGCGGCACATGACGGCTATGCGATCGCAGATCCCGAGAAGCTCGGGTAGGTAGCTGCTGACGATGAGGACGGCTTTAGCTTCATGGCCTTCCGATGGGTCTCCTTGGGCGAGGGAATCGATGAGTTGGTAGATTTGGGCCTTGGACCCTACGTCAATCCCGCGGGTGGGCTCGTCGAGCAGGAGAATATCGACGTCGGCGTGGAGGAGCCGAGCGATGGCAACTTTTTGCTGATTGCCGCCGCTAAGATCGCTGACTGACTGACGGGCGGATTGGCATTTTATGGGAATGCGTTCGATCCAGGGAGCGCAGACCTTGACTTGCCGGCTCGGAATGACGAGGCGTCCGGGACCAAGTTCGTCAAGTTTGGGTAGTGTGAGATTGTCGGCTATGCTTAGGCCGAGAGCGAGGCCTTGCGTTTTTCGGTCTTCGCTGACCATGCCGACTCCTTGTTGCCAGCGTTGGGCAGGGAGGGCGGCTCCAGAAAAGGTCCCGATGGTTACTCCACCGCTGGCGATGGGTTCGAGTCCGAAAAGAATATCCAGAAATTCGGTACGACCAGCTCCGACGAGTCCGGCTATTCCTAGGACCTCGCCTTTGCGAAGTTGAATGCTGGCTGATCTCGGTTTATGGATTCCAGCGAGTTGATTGGTTTGGAGAGCAATGGATCCAGGATTGCGCTGGCTGCGTGGATACAAGTCATTTACATCGCGGCCGACCATGAGGGAAATGATGGTTTCGTCCCCGGCCTCTGCAGTTTGTCCGGAGCCAACGGTTTCGCCATCGCGTAGGACGGTGTACCGATGGCTCAGGGCTTGGACCTCTTCAAGAAAATGGGAAATGTATATTACTGAAATACCTTTTTCGGAAAGACTGCGCACGAGAGCGAAGAGCTTTTCGATGTCCTTCGACGCAAGGGAGCTGGTGGGTTCGTCAAGGACGAGAACGCGACAATCGAGGGCAACTGCACGTGCGATTTCGATGAGTTGCTGGTGGGCTATCGAAAGTTGATTGACTGGGGTTTCGGGGGATAGCTTATGCAGGCCTACCGTGGAAAGAGCGGCAGTAGCTCGCGATTTCATTTCATCCCAAAGAATAAGTCCTCGGCGGGTCGGCTCGATTCCTAGCAGGATGTTCTCCATGACCGACAGATGCGGGGCTAAGGAGAGTTCTTGATAGATCATCGCGATGCCTTGTTCGCGGGCGTGCAGAGGATTTCCAGGCGTGTAGGGGCTGCCGTCAAGAAAGAGGCTGCCTTCGTCGGGAGCATGGGCTCCAGACAGCACTTTCATAAGGGTGCTTTTGCCAGCGCCGTTTTCGCCGACGAGTGCCATGACTTCGCCTGGTTCGACGGAGATGTTTACACCGCGCAGCGCGTGGGTGGCTCCGAAGCGTTTGTGGATGCCTCGCATTTCGAGGCGAGATGTTGCGATTGAGAGTGGGGCAGGCAAGGAGATGGAGTGAAGTGAAGCGTGCGGCCCGATGTTTATTTTTCAATACTAGCCGCTGGCGCCGCTGTTATTTCAGGCCGACGAGGGCACGAATTTCGGGTTCGGTTTCGAGGCGGTTCGCGGTGACGACTTGGACGCCGGTGTCGACGTGAGCTTCGACTGGTTTGCCTTGGACTACGGCGAACGCGGTTTTGACAGCTAGGTAGCCCATCTTCTCTGGGCTCTGAACAATGAGGGCGTCAATCTTGCCGGTTTGGACTTCTTTGACGAGTTTGACGGAACTGTCGAAACCGACGAAAGCGAGATCCACTTCGATACCGCTTGAGCGGAGATCGTCTAAGGCTGATGAGACGCCGAGCGTAGTCGTGAGATTGGCAGCGAAGATGCCGTCTAAAGAGAGCTTACCATTTTCAATGAAGCGTTCGAGGGTGTTGGCTACGACGCTTTTGGAACCTTCGAGCGTACCGGATTCGGAGAAAGGATCCGCGGCTATTTCGAGGCCAGCGGCTTTGGCTGTAGCAATGAAACCGTCAGCTCGTTTAGCTGTGCTGGCGGTGCCTTGAACGTATCGAAAAACCACCACACGGCCTTCGGAACCAATTTTCTTAGAAAGGAACTGAGCTCCGAGAGAACCGCCCAATTGGTTGTCGGTGGCAACGAAGCTCGAGTGGGCATTGCCGTCGATCGATGAATCGAACACCACGACCGGGATCCCGTTGTCGACGGCGGATTGGACGGGTTTACGCTGGGCTTGATTGTTGAGGGGGGCGAGCGCGATTGCATCGACGCCGAGATTAATCATATTTTCGATGATCTTCGTTTGCTCGGCGATTTCAGTTTCGGTGACTGTGCCTTCCCATTTTAGTTCGATATCCAGTTCGGTCGCGGCGCGGCGGGCCCCTTGTTCGACGGTTTCCCAAAAATCTCCCCCTGTGGCCTTCGGGATGGCGGCGATTACAATTTTGTCGCTGTTGGAACTCTCATTGGCGGAGTCGTCTGAAGACGTGCAGCCAATGAGAACTGCGAATAGGAAAAGGATAAGCGAGAATGGAAGAAAACGTTTTTTCATGGATATCGTAGTATGGAGAAATATGGGAGGAGCTGCTCGGCGGAAGCAATCCTGTTTTTATGTGGACGGCTATTGAAATTCGTGGAGGACCAGACGTCTTGGCAGGTGACTGTATGTTGGGAGTATTTCGGTTCGCAGGTATCGGTCTTAGTCTTCCGAACCGATTGTGCATCAATCCCCAAAAAAAACCAAAAAACATGCGTGCTGCAGTTGTAGAAGAATTTAAGAAACCCCTCAAAATTTGGACGGATTGGAAAGATCCCGAAATCGGTCCAGATCAAGCGATCATCAAAATTATGGCTAACGGAATATGTCGGTCGGAATGGCACCTTTGGCAGGGGCACTGGGAATGGATGGGTTTTTCACCGCCATTGCCGGCGGTTTTGGGGCACGAATCTGCTGGGATTGTCGAAGAGGTTGGTGCGAACGTGAAGCGATTCAAAAAGGGAGATCGCGTTGTATTTCCGTTTGGTCAGGCATGTGGCTGTTGTTCGACATGCTCGGACGGTCACCAAAATGTCTGTGAGAATCTTGCGATGTCCATGTTTATGGGGAGCTGGAGGATTTGTGGAATACAGTCCTGTTGCGTCTGCGGATGTAAACCTCGTGGCGCTTCCGGACGATGTGTCGTTTGTAGAGGGCGCGAGTTTAGGATGTCGGTTTATGACGGCTTTTCACGGTGTAACCTATCAAGGCAATGTGAAACCTGGACAATGGGTGACTGTATTTGGATGTGGAGGAGTTGGTTTGGCCGCGGTCGATACAGCCAGCGCTATGGGAGCGGATGTGATAGCGGTATCGCGAAGCACCAACAAGCTTCAGGCAGCGCTTGATGTGGGTGCGACTCATACTGTGACGGCTGGCGACGACGCAGCCGGTGAGATTCAGAAAATTACTGGAGGTGGGCACAGCTTTCATTGGTGTGTTTAGGCACGGCTGCCACTTGGATGCCGTCGATAATGTCTTTTCGACGCCGAGGTCGGTTGGTTCGAATGGGAATGACGGGTAGGGAAGAGGAAGGCATCCTTCCGATCCCCGCAGATATGATCGTCGGGATGGAAATTGAAATCGTCGGTTCAATGGGAATGCAGGCGTGCTGCTATTCTGAAATGTTGCGAATGGCTGCTTCGGGGGGAATTAAACCCGGATCGCTCGTTAAAGTAGAAGTCCCATTGGAAGAGACAAGTGGGGTTCTCGAGCGAATGACTGATTTCGATACGCTTGGGTATTCGGTGATTGTGAATTAAAAGATCAGTTATCGATCTTTCGTTTTGATTCAGAAGAGGACCGGTCCGGTCCTCCGAATCGCTGAGAGTGTATCAGTCTTCAGTCTGACGGGTTTCGGCTCCGACATCGGAGAGGAAATTGGTCATGAGGCTGTGGAGCTTACGGGTCTTATCTGGATTGGCGGCTGATAGGTTGCGCTTTTCGGAAAGATCCTTGGATAGATCGAAGAGCTCCAGTTTCTTTCCATTCCAGGTCTTAACAAGCTTGAAGTCGCCGAGGCGGATAGCCGATTGGGCTTTGCGATCGACTGCGTGATGGAAGATGAGAAACGGGTTGTCGCGTTCAACATTTCCGGCACCGTTGCGTAGGACTGGTAGGAGATTGCCGCCATCGATGTTTTTGGGGAGGGGTTTCGAATAGTTGGCTAGTTGCGCCATTGTCGGGAATATATCAAGACCGGTGACGGGTACTCGAGACAGTGACTCTTTGGGGATATCGGGGCCAACGATGGCGAATGGGACGCGGATGCCTCCCTCGTACATAGAACCTTTGCCGTCGCGGAGCGGGTGATTGCGCGGGAGAGTGCCTCTGAGAGTTTTGGGTAGGTCGTTGCGGCCTCCGTTGTCCGAAAGAAAAAATATGTAGGTGCTGTCAGCGAGTTTGAGGTCGCTGACTGCGTCGAGTATTTCGCCGATGGTTTTGTCGACGTCATAGGTCATGGCGGCAAACTCAGGCGCGCGATGTCGTCGACCAGTTTTCCAGGTCTTGGTTTTTTCGAGGGTTTTTTGGTGATAGAAAATATCGAGGTGAACGGCGTAGTGGGAGATCTGTAGAAAGAAAGGGGTCTGATTGGTAGCTTGTTTGCTCATGAAGGCGATGGACTCTTGCGTAATATGATGCATGAGCTTGGGATCGTCGCTGTCGGCGGGACCTCCGCTGCCTTTGCCGCCGCCCGTTCGGTTACTTGTATACCCGTCGGAAAAATCGTAACCTTGGCTTTGGGGGGTGATATCATCGAAGCGGTGATCCCATTTACCGAAGTGGGCGGTTTGGTATTCGGGATTGGCCTGCTTTAGCATGCGAGGGATGTTGAGCTGCTCGCTATACTGCTGAGTCCAGGTGTCTCTGTCTTTTTGGTAGAGGTGTCGAGCGGGTGTTTGACCTACTTGAATACTGCGCCGAGTGGGACAGCAAAAAGGGGCTGGGGCGTACCCTTGTGTGAAACGCATGCCCATTGACATGAGCCGTTCGATTTGAGGCGTTTGATAGTAATCGCTTTTCGTCTCCGGATTCTGGGGATCCATGAGAGCCGATGAGCCGACGTAACTTTGATCGTCGGTTAATATGAGGATGAAATTAGGTGAGCCTAAAGCACCAGTTGAAAGCCCAATTACTGTGAGGATACGAATAATAACGGAACGTTGGCGCATGAATTTCCTGGGGTTCGAAAGAATCGTGAGAGATTGTCATTAGCAAGTCGCTCAAGTGTTGTCGAGGTTTTGAGCAGGATGAGATTAGCCCGCCTAATCCGTATCGATGATCGCTTTAATGAGATTGGACTCGGCGATGGTGGCTTCGAACTTCTCGGGAATCTCTAGGAGCTTCAAACGATGAGTGATCCAAGGTTCAGTGTCGATGGCACCGCTTTCGACAGCGGAGATAACCTTCTTGAATGTATCCGGGGTGGCATTGCGACTCGCCATGAGCGTGAGTTCGCGTTTGTGAAAGTTGGGGTCGTCGAAAGCGATATCGCCCATCAAAAGTCCAACGAATACAATGCGTCCTCCGTGAGCAGCGAGTGTGAATGCTCGTTGCATTGAGAAACGATTGCCCGTTGCGTCGAGGACAACTTGAGGGAGGTTTCCGCCGCAAGCTGAGCGTAGTTGGTTTTCGAATTCAGAATCGTCCGCTTTGAGCGTGTGCTTGACTTTGATGACGTCGCGACAAAATGTCAATCGTTCCTCGCTGATGTCAGCAACGATGACTCGACTGCCAAGACTCATTGCGAATTGGATCGCGCCTAGGCCTATCGGGCCTGTGCCGACGATGAGGATGTTTTCGCCCTCTTTGAGCATTGAGCGTTCGATGCCGTGGGCTCCGATGCAAATGGTTTCGATGAGCGCGAGTTGTTCGAAGCTGAGACTATTGGATTTGTGCAGCTTGTGGACGGGGACAGTAATGAGCGGGCGCATTCCGCCGTCGCTGTGCACGCCAATTACATTGAGGCTTTCGCAGCAGTTGGTTTTTCCGCTTCGAGACGCAGGACTGTCGACGTCATTCATGTAAGGTTCGACGGAGCAGCGATCGCCTGCTTGCAGATTTTGTTCGTTCTGGTCGACTTCGAGGATTTCAACTCCCAATTCATGACCGAGGATACGGGGATATTCGAAAAAGGGCTGACGGCCATGGAAGGCATGTATGTCTGTGCCGCATACGCCTATTCGGTGGACTCGTACAAGGGCTTCGCTTGATAGGCGTTTAGGCTCGGGTTCGTCGATTTCCCGGAACGTTCCTGGAGTTTCCAATTGAATTGTTTTCATAAAGTTGGCGGATTATCGGGAGAAGGTGACAAAAGAGGAAAGACAATTCGTGGGCGTTTGCATCAAACACGTTTGATTTTGAGGTAGTTTTGAAACTATGGAGTTGTTTTCAAACGCAAATGCGCACAAGTTCCGGTTTTTGTTTTTATCTCCTAACCCCTTCTTTTTCAATCCCTATGGCTGATTCCTTTTCGCATCAATCCAACAACCGACTGTTTGTCTGGGCGCTTACTTCCGCATTGGCGGGATTCATTTTCGGCTTCGATACCGTTGTCATTTCCGGAGCGGAGCAGCGGATACAAGAACTGTGGGGCCTAGGAGCAGGCATGCATGGGCTGGCGATGAGCATGGCTTTATGGGGGACGGTGTCAGGCGCTCTCCTGGGAGCTTGGCCGACGGATCGCTTCGGACGCAAGAAAACCTTGATGTGGATTGGGGTGCTATACTTTGTTTCTGCACTGGGGTCGGCATTCGCTACGGATGCCTACACATTCATGATCGCCCGATTTATCGGCGGCGTGGGGATTGGCGTTTCGACTGTCGCAGCGCCGCTCTACATTTCGGAAATCGCTCCCGCGGATAAGCGAGGGCGATTGGCTGGGATGTTTCAGTTCAATATTGTATTCGGTATTTTGGTGGCATTTCTGTCGAATTTTCTCTTGGGCGGGATCGGGGAGAATGCATGGCGTTGGATGATGGGAGTCGAAGCCTTGCCGGCGTTGATCTATACGGTGATGTGTTTCGGTATTCCTGAGAGTCCTCGTTGGTTGATTGGAAAACGAGGCGAACGAGCCGAAGGTCTGAGGGTGCTGGCGTTGGTGAGACCTGATGATTCTGAAGAAGCCTTGGAGGCGAAAGCGGATGAAATCGCTGCGGCATCGGAAACGACTCCGGGTAAATCCAAATTTTGGACCAAGCGTCTGAAGATACCAATCGCGCTGGCGTTCTTTATAGCGTTTTTCAATCAGCTTTCGGGAATTAACGCTGTCCTTTATTTTGCACCGCGCATTTTTGAAATGACAGGTTTGGGAGAGAAGGCGGCTTTGTTGCAATCAGTCGGCATTGGTGTGACGAATCTAGTATTCACATTTGTGGGACTGTGGTTGATTGATCGTTTGGGGCGTCGCACATTATTGTATATCGGTTCTTTCGGTTACATAGCATCGTTGGGACTATGCTCCTGGGCCTTCTTTACTGAGAACTTCGCGATTGTACCTGCGTGCATTTTCGCGTTCATCGGGGCACACGCAGTCGGGCAAGGGGCAGTGATCTGGGTATTTATTTCGGAAATCTTTCCGAATGCGAACCGCGCGAATGGCCAGGCGTTTGGCAGTTCGGCGCATTGGGTGTTCGCGGCACTTTTAACCCTGATCTTTCCAAAGCTGGTCAGCACATTCCCCGCGGGCTACGTTTTCCTGTTCTTCTGTCTGATGATGGTCTTGCAACTCGTTTGGGTAAAACTGATGGTTCCGGAAACCAAGGGCGTTTCTTTAGAGAAAATTGAAGAGCAACTTGGAGTGAAGTGAATGGCTACGTTTTCGGTGGTTTGGCAATCTGTTGAAAGCTACTGCGAAATGATGGTAACGTGGAGATCAGTCTCGAACTAAAACAGATCGTATTTCTCGAAATAGGTATTCAGGGCGGACTTCGCTTTTCCTGCGAGGACCAAGACCATGATCATATTGGGCCAGGCCATGAACGCGTAGCTTGTATCGATAAAATTGATAACAACATCGGCACTGGCAATGGAACCAATAAACACCATGCACGCGTAGGCTGCAATGAACGTTTTCTGATCGAAAAAGCGGTGGCCGCGAAAGAGGAAATTCTAACACTTCTCTCCGTAGTTGGCGGTTCCAACCATAGTGGTGAATGAGAACAAGAGTGTGGCTATGCTTAGAAAATGAACGCCAAAACCAGGAAGGTTGGACTCGAATGCTGTCATCGTAAGCGTCAGTCCCGATGTCTCGCCGTTGTGACCGGATTGAAAACTCGTGAGAATTACCAAAGCGGTGAGCGTACAGATTATGATCGTGTCGAATAACGGTCCGAGCATGGCCACGAGCCCTTCCCTCACGGGTTCGCTTGTTTTGGAATTACCGTGGGCCATAGGCGCTGTGCCTAAGCCGGCTTCGTATAAAAATGCGGCTCGTTTTACGCCGAGCTTCATTAGTTCGATGAATCCTATACCGAGAGCTCCACCGGCTTGGCCGAGTAAGCTTACCCGAAAAATCGTCGACATAGACGGGATTCCGTATGAGCAGAATATTTGACAGGAATCCCTTACTTCAGTTCTTGTAGCACTTTAGCTCAATATTGAGCGTATTCACTAGGCTACGATCAATCGATACGAATGGGGGCGATTCCCTGTGGAAGAAATGTCGTTTCTAGGGGTGGACAGTACGTCTCAACCACGGCTTAATCCATGTCAGAGTGACTCTTGAGTAAATTCGAATCTCGTGGTTTTCGCGGTTGTGGGTTATTGAGATAATATGGCTAACTATCTGGATAAAAGGAGTTAACAAATTTTAAAAATGTATTTTCTACCATTAGTCGCTCGATTTTCTCTGAGAAGCGGATACGGTACGAAAACTGCGACAAGTATTCTAGGAGGAAACCTTTATGATAGACCCAAATCGACTTACTGAAATGGCCCGCAACGCTCTTACCGAAGGGCAGGCAATCGCTCGGCGGAAGAAGAATAACGAAGTGGAAACGCTTCACCTACTCGCAGCACTGGTCGGTCAGGATAAAGGCATTGTTCAAGGCTTGTTGCAGAAGCTGGAAATTACGGCTAGCGCTATCGTGCTCACTTTGGATCGAGAACTCGATAAATTGCCGCAAGTTTCCGGAAGCTTCGATAGCAGCAAGATTTTCATAACGCCTTCCTTGAGCGACGTATTCACCAAGGCCGAAACCGAAGCTGAGAATCTCAAAGACGAATATATCAGCGTCGAGCATTTGTTGTTGGCGATTGTCGAAGTCGCGAAACCTACGGCGATGGCGAATTTGCTGCGCAGTTTCAACTTAGACCGGAATAAGGTCCTTGGCGCTTTACAGAGCGTGCGTGGAAACCAACGGGTAACTTCTCAAAACCCAGAAGCCACTTTCGAGGCATTGGAAAAGTATGGTATGGATCTCGTGGTTCGCACTCGGAGCGGAAAAATGGATCCTGTTATCGGGCGAGATGACGAGATTCGGCGCGTTATTCGTATCCTTTCTCGGAAGACGAAAAACAATCCCGTCCTTATCGGGGAGCCTGGAGTGGGAAAGACGGCGATCGCCGAAGGTCTAGCTCAAAGAATTGTACGCGGCGATGTTCCTGAAGGGCTAAAAGAGAAGACAATCTTTTCCCTCGATATGGGTTCATTGCTCGCTGGAGCAAAATTTCGCGGTGAATTTGAAGAGCGCCTCAAGGCGGTTTTGCAGGAAATCAAAAGTGCGGAAGGGCAGATCATTCTTTTCATCGACGAGTTGCATACTATTGTCGGGGCAGGCAAGGCCGATGGAGCCATTGATGCCGGCAATATGCTTAAGCCCATGTTGGCTCGAGGAGAGCTGCACTGTATCGGAGCGACGACCTTGGATGAGTACCGGAAGTACATCGAAAAAGACGCTGCCCTTGAACGGCGTTTTCAAAGCGTGTTGGTGGAGCAACCGAATGTCGAAGATACAATCTCTATTCTACGCGGTCTTAAGGAGCGTTTTGAGATTCATCATGGCGTGCGAATTCAAGACAACGCCTTGGTCAGTGCCGCTACGCTTTCCAATCGATATATCTCCGATCGTTTTCTTCCGGACAAGGCGATCGATTTGGTTGATGAAGCGTGCGCTAGTATTCGTACGGAGATGGATAGTATGCCGACGGAGCTGGATGCGTTGACGCGTCGCCTAATGCAATTGGAAATTGAGGAGGCCGCTCTTGTGCAGGAGAAAGACGACGCGTCCAAGACTCGCCTTACGAATTTGCGTAAAGAAATCGCAGACCTCAAGGAGCAGGAAACAGCTCAGCGCCAGCAGTGGGAAAATGAAAAGGCGTCGGTGTCGGAATTGCAGAAATTGCGGGAATCGATTGAAGTTACTAAAACTGAAATCGCCCAAACCGAGAGGGACTATGATTTGAATAAAGCTGCCGAGCTGAAGCATGGACGCTTACCGCAACTGGAAGCTCAACTAGACGCCACTGAAAGCTCTCAATCGGAACGCTCGCTGGTTAAGGAAGAGGTTTCTCAGGAAGAAATTGCGGACATCGTATCGAACTGGACAGGAGTTCCGGTGACACGTCTAATTGCAGGCGAAAAGCAGAAATTGCTTTTGCTGGAAGACGTTATGCATGAGTGCGTAATCGGCCAGGATGAGCCGGTTCGCCTTGTATCCGATGCCATTCTACGGGCTCGTGCTGGGATCAAGGACCCTAATCGCCCAATCGGCAGTTTTATCTTCCTCGGCCCTACTGGGGTCGGTAAGACGGAGTTGGCGAAGACTCTCGCGGAAACGCTTTTCGATAGCGAGGACTCGATCGTGCGTATCGATATGTCCGAATATATGGAGCGTCACGCTGTGGCTCGCTTGATAGGTGCACCCCCGGGATATGTCGGCTACGAAGAAGGCGGTCAATTGACCGAGGCCGTGCGCCGCAAGCCGTATTCGGTTTTGCTTTTCGACGAGATAGAAAAGGCGCATCCTGATGTCTTCAATGTGATGCTCCAAATTCTGGACGATGGTCGCGTGACCGATTCGCAAGGTAGGACGGTCGATTTTAAGAATACGATCATCATCATGACTTCGAACATCGGCAGCCAACGATTGCTGGAAGGAGTGACGGGGAGCGATATTCCGGATTCCATTAAAAGCGCTGTTCTCGCAGAATTGAGGGCTAATTTTAGGCCAGAATTTCTGAATCGAGTCGATGAAACGGTGATTTTCAAGCCTCTGTCTCTGGAGGAAATCGAACGCATTGTGGATTTGCTATTAGTGGAGCTTAATCGAACTTTGGAAGAGCGTCGCATTTTGATCACTCTCGACAAACCGGCTAAGGAATGGATTGCTGAAAAGGGGTTCGATCCGGTTTATGGAGCACGTCCGCTAAAGCGTTTCATGCAGCGTTCTATTCAGACCACGCTCGCTCGCGCGATAATCGATGGAACGGTTATCGAAGGCTCAACTGTCCAGTATTCGCTGGATGGTGACGAGCTAAAGTTTAGCGTAGTTAAAACGTCTAGCGAGTAAGGCAAGAAAG
>JABITN010000024.1 GCA_018700525.1 Opitutales bacterium | reverse complement strand
CCGTTAGAAACTGGCCTCGAGTCAAAGTCGCCTCAGCCAAGCCGCGAACGCGATTCGCCTTGTGCGATTCGCGACGGTTCTCGACGGTGTCGGCTACGCCGCGCACTACATTAGCCTGGGCAAAGTTACCATGGGCTCCGGAGATTTCCGTGTTCAAACCGTAGGCGAGAACCGTTTCCGCATCGGTCGCTCCCGTATCCTCGAACATCTGCGGCGTCAGCACCGAAATAGCCGCGCCGAGATCACGCAGGTCCGTTTTAAGGCGCGTGCCCGCCAGCGTACTCGTTGCCGAGTAGCCTTCAGATTCGTCCGCTTGAATCGTAAATGGAGAAAGTTCGAAGATTTCTTCTCCGTCATCTTGCGCCTGCGCAGCGAGCGGCAGAGCCGCGGTCAGCATCATGAGCGAAGCCCGTAATGCGTTATCGTATACATTTTTCATAGGTATATAGGTTTGGTTCGATTGGCTCTACAAAGAGCAGGCCAGGGAAAAGACTCATTCGACACGCCCCAGGTCGGGAACGCCTGCGAAGCAATATTTTGGTAATGTGAAATCGACCCGACGTATCCGAACAAAACATACACGTCTACAAGAGTAGCCCAGAGAAGACTGACCATACCTTGCGCTGGCAACGGTCTAATTTCTTCAAAATATAGCTGAGGTAGTTTCGATAAGTGCATCGGGGCGTTTGCTCGCCCTCTTTGACACTTTGAGATTCGTTTGTGACTAAGAAAAACTGCAAATTATTTTCTGCAGATAGTCCGAAGCTCAGAGTCGTGCCCCAATATTCACTGCGCCCAGCAAGGCTACCCTGGCTAAAAACGGATTTCGACTCATCTGCTGTCCCTACGCAGATTCCTCGAATCGTTTCCACGGGTTATTGAAAACCCCGACTACCCATATTGGCCGAGAGATTTGAATGTGTAGTATCAACCCAAACGTTTCATAAGAACCTGCCCCCGACTGGTCGGGGATCCTGCCGCCGACTAGTCGGCGATCCAGCGACGCAGGAGCGATGTCAATTTACTCCTGCGTCTCTGGATCCTCGCTTTGCTCCTCTGAGACTAAAGGTAGCGGCCGATCTCCGAGCGGCCGCTACCATTTCGAATCTAACGCTTATAACGCCGCGCTGCTCTGTCTAGAAGCTAAAGGTATTGGTCAGGAATATTTGCTGCGGATTGGGATTGCGGAAGGACGCATACTGACCGTCCGGATTGGCGATGACGGGTATGTAATCGTCATCCCCAAACGCGTTGCGGATATTCAGCTGGGCCTTCCAGTTGATCTTCTGGTTGATTGGGCGATGGAAGGAGAACCAGACGTCGAAGTTCAGCTCGTTCGGACCGAAATAAGGGCGTTCGATAACCGGGAGAAATGCTCCATTGCTCTCTACGATCGTCGGGTACCCGATGGCGATGTCATCCTGCCAGCGCGCCGCGCCTCCGGCTGAGAAGTTCTTTAGCAAACCATCCTGGAACGTGTAGTTGGTGATCAGGTTGATCCGCCACTCGCGCAGTTCTTGAGAAACGGTTCCGTCCTTGGCTTGGGCAGCCGCGACATCCGTTGCAATTCGATCGTAGTGCTCAGCGACCGTCACTTCCTGGCCAGTGGGATTGAATTGAATATCCCAGACGTTTGCGCTAATCAAATTTGCCTTGGTTTCATTGAACATGGCGATCGCCCCCCGGGCAGTATTGGTCTGGATGGTCTCCTGCTGGCCGACGTTCAAGATGACCCGCCAGGATTCGGTAAGCTGCCCGGCGATGTCCACCTCAATCCCTTCGGACTCAAAATCCGTCGTAGACGACAAGCCTGGAATCGAGTCGAAGACTAAGTTATCCGAACCGGGAGGATCGAATCGAGGATTGCTCTGAGAACTGTAGTACGTGGGCTGGGCGCTCAGGTACGCATTCGTCAGGTCGTCCCAGGACGAAAAATCGGCAGCCGCTTGCTCCGGATTCCGCTGGTTGCTTATGAACTCATCGAAGTCGATTGGTTGGAGCTTTGCATCACGGGCAAATCCTGCATAGGTCGTGGGGAAGTTGGCCGCACTATTTGTGAAACCCGCACTGAAGGAGGAGAACTGGCTCGTCAGCTCAAACCAGTTGACCCGTACCGACAGTTTCCGATCCATCAATTCAAGCAGGAAGCCGTAATCCATCGTGCTACCCAGTGGCGCGGGCATTTCCTCGCCGCGAAGGTTCTTGCGGCCTACCAGCGGAGAGAAATTCTCCGATTCGTTGTAGTGGAAGGACAGGTCGACGCCGTTTGGCAGATCGAAAAGCCACTCTTCCGGGAAGTGGGCCACGGCCCCCCATGTGAAGGTGTTTCCGGATACGGTTGGATTCGGATCGGATTCAAGCTGCTGATTCTCGATCGCCCAGGTTCCGTCGGAGTTCCGGGCCGCACCAGCACGATCGTAGCCATAGGTCTCGTCAGTGCGCCAGCCCACCAAGCTAGTGAGGTAGCCATCCAGAAAATAGCTCTGCACGCTTAGGGCCTCGGATTCTAGTTTCTGCCGGGTCCGGTTGCCGCCTAACGCCTCCCGTCTTATCTGCAAATTGTAGACATCGCCGCGAGTGCCGTCCCCATTGTCCGTATAGTCAGGCCCAATACGTTTTGTGGTGATGACCTGATAGCTATCGCCGGCTTGAGGCAGTCTGCTCGTGATTGGCTGGTCCAACCTTACATCCAAGTAGTTGGTGGTGTTCCGCAAATCCGGACCGACGTACCAGACTGGCAGCGGACCCCATCCTGAATTCCATTTTGAACCATTGTGAAGTTCGGAAAAGGTGTCGAAAGGCCCCCATTCCAAGTTCGTGTTCAAGGACTCATTATCCACGGTGTCGTTCTGCAACAGTCCCGTGAACGTGTGCTTGCCGAGCCACTTCATAGCGTCTTCTCGCTCCTGAAAATCCAATTCATAGAAAGCGGTGGCCCGTCTCGATTCCCGTTCGGTTTCTCTCGAATTTTGGGGAATGCCCTGACCGCGGGTGGCAATCATCATGGGGCGTCCCACATTGGGATTGGGCGAACCATTGCCCAAGGTCTCGTTGATGTCGATCCACACCATATTCCAGCGGTTGGAAGGAAGCGCAAAGGTATCCACAAGGTCGTATTCCTGCTTGTCATAGGTCAGCTCGAGGCCCGCTTTTCCGTCGAGGAATAGCTGCTCGAATGTCAAGCCGTTCGCGTCGAACTCCGTTTCCACCGACGAGGTCGTGCCGGATAGGAGGACTCTTCTATTGTCGAGCACGCGCGGATCTACCACAGGTGTGGCGAAGCCGGGCATTGGGGCTCCATGCTGTTCCAGGGGCCAGTTGCTCCAATGCTCCACCCAGGGATTATCCTCGGTTGCAGCTCCTTGCGAACGCCAGCGACCCAGAACGCCAGCCACATCGCTGTAGCTTCCTCCCAATCCCTGATTGGGTGTATCCGTACTCGGTGAATCGAAAATCAAAGGAACCCAATCCCAATAGGTTTGAAAGGTCATAGCTCCTCCGAGACTAAATCGAGAGCCTCCAGGAACCTGACCTCCAAATTGTCTGGCGACTTCAAAGTTGTCGATCGTGCGCCTAGGAACGAAGCTGCCGTCGTCCACCCATCCAGGGAGGGGAACACCCGTATATTGCTCCTGACTCCTGCTGTAGTGGTCATTTTGGAACCAGCCCTTCAACGCATCGGCCGGTGGAATGATATTCACCGGAGTACCTTCGATTTTTCCGTACTCGGTGCTCCCGCGCAGAGAAGTTCTGCCGAAGAAGTTCGAGTTTTCATTTTTCAACAAAACCGCATCGAAGGCTGCGTAAAACCGATTATCCTCTTCGAAGGCGGGGCTCTGCTCGAAATTGGTTTCCTCGTTCATGGCGGCGATTCGCAGGGCCAGTCGGTCTTCCAGTAATACTTTGTTGTAGTCAATGGTTTCACGATGGCTTCCTCGTTCGCCCAATCGAATGCTGATCTCGCCAAAGTCTTTTCCCAGCGAGGCCATTTTCAAGCTGTTGTCAATCACCCCGCCTGGGCTGCCAATGCCGAACAGGAGCGAGTTCGGGCCTCGGTTGACCGTGACAATGCCCGTATTGTATCCATCAAAGGGAATATCCGTTAGAAACTGGCCGCGAGTCAAAGTTGCCTCAGCCAGACCACGGACCCGGTTCGCCTTGTGCGGTTCGCGACGGGCCGCCGTGGTATCGGAAACACCGCGAGATAGGTTTACATCCGCGAAGTTGCCGTTAAGTCCCGAGATTTCCGTATTCAAACCGTAGGCCAATGCACTTTCCGCGTCGGTGGCCCCGGTGTCTTCAAAGAATTCCTGCGTCATCACTGAGATCGCCCCTCCAAGATCGCGCAGTTCGGTTTTAAGCCGAGTACCCGCGAGCGTGCTGGTCGCCCGATAGCCAGTGTTAGCCTGGGCATCCACCGCGAAGGGACTCAGTTCGTAAACTTCGTCGTCGCCTGAGGAATCGTCCTGGGCGTCGAGATTCGGGGAGACCGCAATTGCGATCCCAAGCAGCCCTTTGAATAGGCCGCCGGTTTTTCGATTCTTTTTCGTTTTATCTAAATTCATTTTAGTTTTTGGATCTAATTTCTGAGGTCGTTGGTTTGGTTCCTTATTTTCGGAGCGCTGGGAGTCGTTACCTCCTTTCTTCGCTCGTTTCATAATTCCGAATGCATTCCCGTTGCTAACCGGGACGGCCACGAATGGGGTGCCCTCTAGCATACTGTCCAACGCTTCTTGCACTCCGAACGCTCCCTTAATGGAATTGGTCCGGACGTCCGAATCCCTGCTCACGGAAATGAGAATCTCCACATTCCCCTGAAACGCTGCTTCCTTGAGCGTCTCTACAGCTTGTCCTTCCGCTATATCGAATTCTCGAACTTCAGTACCCGCACGCAGGATACAATCCCACGTGAGTGTGAGACATACGAGGGTCAACAATACGCTGCAATTGCAACGACTGAGAATCATTCCGACAAAACTGAGGTAGTTCAATTAAGAGCATAAGAGCGATGGCTCGCCCTTATGACACTTTGGATTTTCGTTTTAACTAAAAGAAATTGTAATTATTAATCAGGTACCAAAAAACTATTCAATATTTCCGCTCAGCACTATTTTGGATACACCTTCTCGCTCCACGCCAACTCCCGTCACCTTAAGCAACTCTATAAAGTCATCGATATTCTGAGGCTTCAAAGTACCGCTTATTGGAATAATTTTCGTAGGCTCGTCTCCAATCACAAATTGAGTGTGATTACGGCGATTGAATTCCAAGATAACCTCCGAGAGCGGCGTTTCAGTAAAATCTAGTCGTTCGTTTTTCCAAGCTAGCCGCAGATCCATAGAATCCAGAGAAATCTCTTCAATGACCGGCGGTGCCACTACGGACTGAAAATCGACTACAGATCGCTGCCCTGCGGTCAATGAGCGAACCAGAGGCTCGTTCTCAACGATGACACTCTCGTGCGTCGTAGCAATCGATGGGTTCATAAGCACACGTCCTTCTGTCACCATCACTTCCACTCGATCCGAGTTGAGCAAGACATTGAATGCCGTGCCGACCGCCTGAACCACTGTACCCCTTGCTCGAACGACGAAAGGCCTACTCGCATCCTTCGACACGGTAAAGTGAGCTTCTCCGGCTAGCAGATCGACCAATCGCTTTTCATCCGTAAAACGCACGGTTACCTGAGCGCCCCGATTCAGCTCAACGGCAGAACCATCCTCAAGCACATGGTACTCGTAGAATTGAGCCCCTTCGCCAGCCGCCAGCATTATGCTTTCGCCCCTGTTCGACTGAGTCCATTGGCCACCGATAAACAAACCAATCGCCAGCAAAGCCGCTATCCCCGATACCAAACTAAACCAGACCAACTTCGAGTGCTTGCCGGAAACTGCCAGCAAATCCGGATTGGGCTCCAAACTATGCTCGGGTTTCCAATCCACCAATACATTCATTTCCTTCCAAACGATGTGACGGCGACTATACATTTCCGCATGCAATGGATCCTCGGCTAGCCAATCGAAAAACGCATCCTGCTCTTCTGCTGTAATTCCACGATCGTGACTGGCGACCCAATCGGATGCCTCCTGTTTAATGCGTTCCTCTCTTGAAGAACCAAATTTGTCTTCTTGCTGATTCATACCTCGCCTGTCTCACAAAAGCGGCCCACGTAGTCGGCACACTTGTTAACTCCTATCGATATCTGCGCGTTAACCGTCCGCGCCGAGATATTCAATTTCTTCGCAATGTCGCGCTGCGACATGCCGTAAACTTTTCTTAAAGTAAAAATCTGTCTGCAGCGGTCCGGCAGCAATTGGATGGCTTTGGTCAGAACCTCCAGCTCCTGATTGCGAGCAACCGTCTCGTGAACCCCTGCCCGGTCGTCCAATATATGGCAATCGTCGATATTCGTCGCGATATCCTCTCCTCGAACCTTTGCATACCTCACTGCATTTAACGCCAAATTACGGGCGGTCGCAAACAAGAAGGCCTTCGGAGCGTTAACCGGGTCACTTTTCCTGGCCTTCAAAACCTTCATGTAAGCCTCCTGGATCACGTCATCGACATCAACCCCCGATGAATAGCGACTCAGAAGCCATGCCCGAAGCATCGCTTCGTGCGGCTGCAAGTTTTCAGCGAACCATCGCCCTTCTTCTGTATATTCCGGAGGCATTAGGGATAAAAAATTAGAGTATATCAGGACGGTGACACCCTCAACCTCGAAAGTGACTAAAAGAAAAATTTAAAAAAGCCAGATTAGCAAAAACAGGTGGAACGTGGCAGCCTGCCTCAGCGAAACTATCAGCGAAGACGGGGCCCGACGCGTTTTTAAATGCAAACCGATCACCTCTAAGACCGTAAAGCAGGTACACAGAGCGAGAGAAACCCTAAAAAGGGTCAGTACTTAACTTTTGATTTTAATACGAAAAGCGCCTTCGACGCACCCGGGATCTCTCCTTCGCGCAGGCGCTTGAGGCAACGGCTCACTCCAGCCCCCGCTTCATTAATTAACCACTCCAATCTAAAACTAACTTGATAGGGCCGAATCAACCTTAGCCCTCCCATTCGAATCAAATCGGTACCATTGTACCGAACGTACCGAGCCGAAGGCGGCATGACCAACAGTCTTCGCTAAAGCTACGCCCAGTCAGGCGATGAGCCCAGTGACACATTCATTTCCTATAAAAAATCGAGCCCCGAGAGAAATGCGGGCTATTTTCTGTCTACCTATTTAACTGCGGAACGAGGGTAAACGTATAATCATATTCCCCCGGCTTAATCGTATAGTCATCGTGGACGCGGCGACCCCAGGAGTTGTCACCCCCCACTCCCATCTGCAAATGATCAATATTCCACTGGTATTGATTGCCGATTTTGATATCGGCGCCATGCTTAGTCGTCACGGGCACTAACCCCGAAGCCGATTCACCGGCCTCATGACTGTGAAAATCTAATTCTTCCATTGAGAAAGGCCAAATACTGGAATTTAGCAATTCACCGATACCGGTGGCTGTAATGGACACGGAGTCTGACGAGATTCTCATCCAGCGAACGTCGGTTTTATTCCCTGTTTCCTGTGGCCTGGAGTAACTATGAAACTGGTCAACGATCTTTCCGCCATAAATGCCTATTTTCATTCCACTCTTTCGATCCCAATAACTTTCTTGGGGTCCCCTACCATACCAGGATACTTTACGAAATTCAGAAGGAAGCATCAGATACATTCCGATTCTAGGTATTTCTGGTAAATCAGAATGGGTCGTAAGCATCCTGAAATTCACTTCCATTTTCCCGCTTGGATAAACCAGGTAACCAGCATCCACATTAGCTATGTCATCGGGCAACCGGTAGCTTACTGTAACCTCCACGCTTCCATCGTCATGCTCCTCCACTCCCGCCAATCTTGAAATATACTCATAGGTGGAAGTCTGCCATACTCTGGCCCACTGGTCCATTCGATTGCCAAGATCATTATCGGTTGGTGGACGCCAGAAATTTGGCCGAATGGGTTCCTGGGAAATAAGCATCCCTCCATAGCTCCAATGATTTATTTCACCTGTTTCAGAATCAAGATTCAGGAAAACCAAGTCATTGCTTATTTCAATACTGTCATGCCTCTCAACTTTGAGGCTCTCATATTTATCCTCGTTAAAGGTTTCAGAAATTCCTTTCCGCAATTCAAACTGATCCCAGGCGACTTCGTGTCCAACGGGCATCAAATCATTACCCTCTCTTTTTACTGCGCTCAATTCCAAGATATACTCAGCCGCCACATTATATTCAACTGACCATTCTGAAAGGGGGTACTGTTTCTCGCCCTGAGGGGGAACATCCATGTGATCTATAACACCACTGATTGTTTCCCGCCCGTCGGCCAATAATCTCCAATGTAAGGATAAGTCATCCAGGGCTTTAAAATAGTTTTTGTTCTTCACAGAAATGATCCCACTCGAAGCGAGACCGAACTGTACGGGTTGATAGACCTTTTTAACCTCTGAGAGATGTGGATGCGAATTCCGATAAGGATCTACGAGTCCGTTATTCAGAAAATTGCCATCGGTTGGCAGGTCGGGATGGTAATCGTGACCGTAGGCCAAGTAGGCCTTCCCATTCTGGTCTTTGTATTCCAAGCTTTGGTCCACCCAATCCCAGATGTATCCCCCTTGCAAATTTCTATATCGCTCGATGATATTCCAATAGTCCTGCAAGTTGCCAACCGAGTTTCCCATCGCGTGGGCGTACTCGATAAAAATGGCCGGTTTTATGGGATCTGATTCACCAAACTCAATCAAGGACTCTGGCTTAGGATACATGGGGCAAAACACGTCTGTGTGATCAGCCTCTCCTGCGGGTTCATACTGCACGATACGATTATTCTCTACCTCCTTTAGAAATTGATAAATGGACCGAAATATCTCGCCATCCCCGGCTTCATTTCCCATCGACCATGCGTAAATGGATGGATGATTTCTGTCCCTAAAATACATGCTCTTAATGCGATCCATGTGAGCTGGCAACCAGGTCATTTCATTGCCCAATTGCGTCTCCTCTGAGATGGCCAGCGGGTGGCTCTCGATGTTTGCCTCATCGATCACGTACAGGCCGTATTTATCGCATAGGTCCAGCCAATAGGGGTCATTGGGATAGTGAGAAGAACGTACGGCATTTATATTATTCTTCTTCATTAGCATTATGTCGCGTTCCATGCTTTCGCGCGAAATAACATGACCGGAGTAAGGATCGGCTTCATGCCGGTTCACTCCCTTAAAATAGATGGCTTTCCCATTGATCAGTAGTTGACCTCCGCGGATTTCCACCTTCTTAAATCCCACGCTCCGATACAGATATTGGTTATTCCTACTGTTTGCGGAATCCTCAAGGGCGATTTTAATGCTGTAAAGGTTTGGCGTTTCTGCCGACCACATTTCAATCCGAGAGAGGAATCCATCGGATACAAATGTGTTCGATTTCCCTGGGGCTGCTTCGATGATGCTCGAATCTTCCCAGACTATATTATTTTCGTCCTCTATAGTGATTTTTAGAGTTCGCCGAGAGGGTTGAGAAGACTCGTTGGAGACGACGAATTTTCCCTGAAACACCCCCCTCGAATAGTCATCAGTCAAATTTGCGTCGGCGTGATAATCTTTCACATAAACCGTTGGTCTGGTATACAAATACACTTCCCGTTCAATACCACTCAATCGCAGCATGTCCTGACTTTCCAAGTAACTGGCATCACTCCAGCGATACATCTGAAATGCAAACAGGTTGTCGCCTGTTTTTAGAAAGGGCGTAACTTCAAACTCAGCGGGTGTTTTGCTCCCTTGTGAAAAGCCCACATAATGGCCGTTTACATAGATATAGATCGCTGACTTCGCGCCCGCAAAATGCAGAATAACGGTTTCGTCGAGGAAATCCTCTTGGACTTGGATAATTTTTCGATAGCTGCCCACCGGATTATAGTCTGCGGGAACATCAGGCCAGTTGGATTCAAAAGGATACCTTTCATCCAAGTAGATTGGCCGGCCAAATCCTTCGACCTCCCAATTCCCCGGCACGGAGATCGTTGACCAGTTACGTTCATCGTAATCAATCTCGTAGAATTTTTGTGGTCTCAGACTGGGTTTCTCAGTCCAATGAAAGCTCCAGGATCCATTCAAGGAAATAAAGCGGCGGGAAGCCTCTTTTTTCTCCAATGCCTTTGACTCAAAAGGAAAGAATGTAGCCCTGGGAGGCAGCTTGTTTTCACCAAAGATGAGATGATTTCTATGATGAGTAGGCTCAGGAGCTGGAACCTGACCGTGGCTTCCAAGGGAGATCAAAAGTACACACCCAATCAGTAACTGGGTTTTGCCATCCACGAACGTTTTTACCACGCAGGCCATCCCATCAATGCCTTGCTATCACGGACGCTCATACCCTCGAGTGCCAGTTACTAGGCTATTCAAACGTCTTTCCAGAACTTCGACGACTTTAGGATATTTGGAGGCAACATTTTCTTCCTCTTTCTCATCCGTTTCCAAATTGAACAATTGGGCATCCCTCATTCGGCCATGCTCAATGCCCTTATCTTCCATCACCCAATCATAGTAGGGATCTCTTTCAACCGGCATGACATACTTCCATTTACCACGCCTCAGAGCCAGACCATATCCTTCCAGAATCAATTCCAGTCGCCCGGTCTTCGATTTTCCGAGCCAAGTATCCATATAATCTATACTATCTATCGCCGCGCCCTTCTTAATATCTTGGCCTATTAAGGAGGCCAGCGAAGCGCCAAGATCGATTTGACTCAACAGCGCATCCGATTTTCCGGCTGCGACCTTTCCCGGCCAATTCAGGATGGTTGAAACTTTCGTACCTGCTTCATAAAGACTATATTTTCCGCCCCTGAAACCTCCGGTAGGGTTATGGGATCCCAGCTTTTCGATCGCTTGATCCTCATACCCGTCGTTCAGAACGGGACCATTATCACTGGTAAATATAACCAGCGTTTCCTCACGCAGTCCACGTGCGTCGAGCATCTTCACAACTTCACCTACACACCAATCAACTTGCGCAATTGCGTCACCCCTCGGCCCCATTGAGCTACTTCCCATAAATTGCGGGTGAATAATCCGTGGGACGTGAATATCGTGAAAGGAATAGAATAAGAAAAATGGCTGATCTTTGTTTTCTTCGATAAACGCTTCCGATTTATCATTGAACAAGAAGGGTAATTCTTCATCGACCCAATGGGCGTTTTTCCCACCGTCCATATAGCCTATACGGCTTACGCCATTAATGATAGTGCCACTGTGCTGACTATCTGCGGCATATCTCAACAGCTCAGGATTATTGAATCCATCGGGCAGGCCACCCAATCGCTCATTGTAATCCACTTGGATAGGGTCATCCGGCTTCAACCCAACTACTCGGTGACCTTCCACTAATACGCAAGGAACGCGATCTCCTGTGGATGGTAGTAGAAAACTATAATCAAAACCCACCTCCAAAGGCCCGGGCTTTACTTCATCATTCCAGTCTACGCCTGAAGTGCTATCTCCAAGCCCCAAATGCCATTTCCCAACAATGGCGGTCGCATAACCGCTGTTTTTCAGCATGGATGGCAACGTCCATGATCCAGGTTCAATAATGAGTGTAGCATCACCATCGAGAACTTTCGCTTCTTGCCTGAATGCATGTTCTCCGGTCAACAGGGAATATCTGGAGGGTGTGCAAGTAGCCGCGGTGCAATGTGCATCCGTAAACATCAATCCGCTAGATGCCAGGGCGTCTATATTAGGAGTTTCAACCCCGGTGGCGCCATAAAAACCTACATCTCCATATCCAAGGTCATCCACCAGAAACAAAACAATGTTCGGCTTTGAGATGTCCCTGGCTTGAACCAGGAAGTCGGCGTTTGATAACGCCAGAGCTAATAGCACTATTCTGGTAGATGCAAATTTCATAATATAATTGGGATTGATAGGAAATTCAATTGTTCCGATTTCAATCGATTCACTTCTCTGGCCCATATCCCTTCGAGCCCTCGAAATAGATTCCATCCACGCCCACATTTTGAGGGGTGCGCGGGTCGCCGTTTAGTCCGAAATAGACGATGCGGCAGTTATTGCCTTTGCTCAGCTTGTGTCGTTCCTCACTGATGCGAACGGTCAAGCTGTGTTCCTTTTCCGGGTCGAGTCCGTCGCGCAGGATATAGATCCGGTTCAGGTGCAATCTGAAGCTGTTCTTGGTAACAAATAAATCCTGTTTCACCCAATCGGAACCATCGACGCTGTGCTCGATGATACCGGCATTCGGTCCGGCGATCACCTGGATGGCTACCGCGGAACCTTGGAAGGTGAGGTCAAAGCTGTCGCCCGGCTGATGTCCGATCAACTGCGGCCGCTCGTTCCACCCCACTCGCACCTTTCCGCCTTCTGCTGCGGCATCGTAGTCGGTCTCTACCGCAAACCCGTTCAGGTTGTTGGCCGTATGCGGCGGGAACAGTTTCCCTTCGCTATAGGAGGCAGGATCGAGTTTCTCGGGCATCGCATGAGCAATGACCGGACGGGGCTTTT